>JBOHWA010000361.1:0-1948 GCA_050735855.1 Binatia bacterium | reverse complement strand
TCCCGGGGGTACGCGGGAGCGAATCGCCAGGACCGCGACCGCCGCCAGGACGATCGCCATCGAGCCGCGGCGCAGCCAGCGCTCCAGCCTGTCCGATGCCACCGAGGGCGGATTCATCGCCTCCATGCTCCTGGCGGACCTAGGGGGCCTCAGGACTGGAGGGGGTGCCGAAGGCCAGGAAGTCCGTCATGACCGGGCCCTTGCCGCCGACCGTCGAAGCGAACTCGATGCGCAGGCCCTGGCACTCGAGCGGCGGTGCGAATCGATAGTGGAGGGCGAGGTACTTGCCCTGCTTGACCAGCTCACCGACCTGTTCGGGAAAGCGTCGGGCCACGGTGGCGGAGCCGTCGGGCGCCAGCGCCAGCAGGTCGAACTGTTCCGGCGTGTGCGCCGCCTTCTTCATCGGCGTGCCCCAGAAGCGCAGCGCGATGTCGCTGACGCGGACCGGCTGGCTGAACTGCAGCTCGTACCAGTGCGGGAACGCCTCGCCCGGGGCGGGAAACCAGCGCAGCGTCGGGTTGACGTCGAGGTCCAGGCCCCACACGCCGACGCCGGCGATCAGCGCCACGTGGCTCTTGGTCGCCAGCGGCCCGTTGATATCCGCCTCCGGCGAGACCGAGCTGGCCGCCGGCAGCGCGGCCAGCAGCGACGCGGCGATCTCGTCGGCGCGCACGGCGGCGACCGGCGAGTTCCAGATCGTATCGAAGTAGCGCGCGTCGAGCGCCGCCTTCGTCCAGCCCGGAATGAACTGGTTGGCGGCGACCGCCAGCGCGAAGAGGACGATCGGCACGGCGCGCGCCACCCAGCGCCGCGCGCCGCCGTCGCGATCGCGCTGCGAGGCCAGCAGCACCGTGCAGGCGACGAGCACGATCATCGAGACGAAGAACAGGCGCGGGAAGAAGTGCAGGTGCGGCTCCGCGTGGCGCGGCGCGATGAACATCCAGGCCGGCACCGACCCGAGCGCCAGGGCGGCGCAGACGGCCAGGGCCAGGCTCAGGCGACCGATGTCCGCCGGCGACGCCCGATCGCGGGGCTCGAGCCGCGCCCAGGCGAGCGCGGCATGGAACGTCGCCACCGCGTAGAGCCCGGCGACGACCAGCAGCGGCAGGGGCTGCGACCACTTGCCGCCGACGGAGAAGAACTCGGCGGTGTAGAGGGAGGCGAGCGAGGTCAGCTTCTCCAGCCGTTCGGGCAGGCCCGCCGCGACGCGACCGCCGAAGCTGCCATAGAGATCCCAATACGCCATCTCGGCGCTGTGGAAATAGAGCACGTTCTGGCCGTAGTGCAGCAGCACCGAGAACAGGAACGCGGCGGCGAAGGCGGCGGCCTCGGAGCCCGCCGCCCACACGGCGTAGACGAACGGGGTGCCGCGGCGGCGCGCCCAGTAGGCGATGCGCAGCGCGATGATCGCCAGCATCTGGACGATGAAGAAATCGTAGCCGATCCACCCGCACACCGCCCCGGTCGCCGCCAGCGGCCACGACACCCGGCGCAGCCCGCCGCAGAGGACGACCATCAGCATGATCGACGACATGTTGTAGGAGTGCTGATGCAGGTTGCCCATCCAGTTGACGAAGCCCGCCTGCCCGAGGAGGACGTAGAAGAATGCGACCAGGAAGCCGCGCATCACCACGGTCGAGGCGCGCTGCAGAAGCAGCAGCAGTGCCAAGGCGCTGGTCAGCACGGCGACGGCGAGCGGCACGACGATGAGAGGCCCCCCCCCGAGCCAGACGAACGGCAGCAGGATGTAGGCGCGGCCGATGGGGTGGTGGGTGTACTCGTTCATCCCCCAGTTCGAGTGGCCCTCGAGGACGGCGGTCGCCTCCTCCAGCGTCCAGGCCGACTCGTGGTCGTTGTACTGCGGGATGGTCAGGCCGCGCTGGAAGGCGAGGACGCAGAACAGCACCGCGATCGCCGCCAGGCAGGCGTGCTCGGCGATCACCCACGC
>JBOHWA010000360.1:0-8232 GCA_050735855.1 Binatia bacterium | reverse complement strand
CTCGTGCGCCGCCGCCTCCATGTCGACCTGCATGACGAAGCTGAAGTCGGCGCGCGTACGGCGCAGCGCCGCCATGCCGGTGAGGATCGCCTCCCAGCGCGGCGAGCGGTAGAAGTCGTCGTCGACCACCAGCAGGTTGCGGATGCCGTGCCGGTCGTAGGCGTCGCGCATCCACTCCACCACCGCCGCCGGGTCGCGCGCCCGCATGGTGCGGCCCATGACGTTCTTCACCGAGCAGTATGAACAGGTGAACGGGCAGCCGCGCGAGGTGTCGATGGTCGAGAACGTCGGGTTGAAGAAGCGACCGACGTAGCGATCGTCGATCGCCGGCAGCGGCGCCGCCTCGATCGGCGGGACGGTGATGTCGTCGAGGCCGGTCTTCACTCGCAGGCCCTCGCGCACCCGGTAGGTCGGCTGCAGCACCCCGGCCCGGTAGTCGTCGAGGATGAGCGGCCAGGTGGCGTCGGCCTCGCCGAGCACGACGGTGACGCGCATCGATTCGAGGAAGCGGACGCTCGGCGGGTGGCTGCTGACGTGGAAGCCGCCCATCAGCACCGTCAGGCCGCGGTGGCGGAACTGCAGCGCGAGGTCGCGCCCGCGCGGGTACTGGTTGGTCTGCACGCCGGCCAGGCCGATGATCGCGTCGACGCCATCGGCCCGTGCCTGCTCGTCGATCGAGGCGACGACCGCGGCGCTGATCACGCCGTCGACCATCTCGTCCCAGATGACGGTCTGCACGTCGATCTCGGGGTGCGCCGCGGCATAGGCGGCGTTGAGCCCGGCGAGTGCGATCAGCGTGTTGTTGGGGATCACGCCCCAGCGATAGGCGAGCACCAGGCCGGCGTCGTCGTAGCGCGACGGTTTGATGAAGTAGACGCGCAACGTCCGCCGCCCGGATCGCGCCACCGGCAGCCCCGCATCGGGACGCGCGGTGTCGATTGCCGGTGGGGCGAACCCGCCGCTCGGCTTTGCGATGCGCGCGAACATGGTGGGCTCCCTACGCCAATGCGCCCTTTGTCATCAAGCAAACTGGAAGAACAGGAACTTCACCACAGAGGTCACAGAGGCCACAGAGAGCGGGCGCTCGCATCGGGAGACGAGCTGCGCTTCTCTGCGTCCTCTGCGCCTCCGCCGTGAGAATTTATTTTTCTTGTCCTTCCTCTGTGCTCTCTGTGACCTCTGTGGTGAAGGAGCATTCCCCAGAGCAGTACCGCGAGCGCCGCGGCCCCGCACGCATAGGCGAACAGGTCCCCGATCCGCTCGTACAGCGTCGGGATGCGTTGCGGTGTCACCGTGGCGCTCAGCACCGCCTCTTCGTTCATGCGGCTGGCGGCTTGGATGCGGCCCCAGGGGTCGATGAAGGCGGAGATGCCGGTGGTCGTGGCGCGCACCACCCAGGTGCGGTTCTCGACCGCGCGCAGTACGACCATGGCGAGGTGTTGGGCCTGGCCGACGCCGCGGCCGAGCCAGACGTCGTTGGACAGGTTGACCAGCAGCGTCGCGCCGGCGGCCATGCGGTCGCGGACGATCTCGGGGAAGATGGCCTCGAAGCAGATCACCACCGCCGTCGGACCGGCGCGCGTGTCGAGCAGCACGCGATCGTCGCCCGGGGTGAAGGTCCGCACGCGCTCGAAGCGACGGCGCAGAAAGTCGAGAAAGCGGAGCGGGAAATACTCGCCGAACGGCAGCAGGTGCACCTTGTCGTAGCGCCCGGCGATGGTGCCGTCGGCGTGCACGTGAAAGGCCGAGTTGAAGTAGTCGGCGCCCTGCTCGTGGTGCGGCGCGCCGAGAATCAGCTCCGCCCCGATGCCGCGCAACCCGTCGGCGAGCGCAGCCCGGTAGCCCGGCTCGTGGGCGGGGAAGAAGGTCACGGCGCTCTCCGGCCAGACGAGGAGATCCGGCGGCTCGGCGCGCGCGGCGTCGCGCGACAGGCGAGTATAAAGTTCGAGACCGGCGCCGTAGAGCTCGGGGCGCCACTGGCTGCCGAGATCGCCGTTGCCCTGGACGATCGCGACGCGCAGCGGCGGATCGTGCGGAAACTGCTCGCCCAGGCGCAGCGTGCCGTAGCCGAAGGCCACCGCCAGCAGCACGAGCGGGGGCGCCAGCAGGCGCGGCGCCAGCCGCCCACGCGCCGCCGCCGCCGCCAGCAGCAGCTCCGCCAGGGCGGCGTTGGCGAAGATGGCGACGAACGAGAGCAGGTAGACGCCGCCGAGATCGGCGGCCTGGATCAGGCGCACGTTCGGCACCAGCGCATAGCCGAGCAGCATCCACGGCTCGCCGGTCAACAAGCGCGCCCGCGCCAGCTCGCACGCCACCCACAGCGCGGCCGTGGCGGCGGGGCGCCAGACCGGCGACAGGCGCGGCAGGACGAAGGATGCGCCGGCGGCGAACAGTGCGTAGTACAGGCCCCACAGGATCTGGCAGCCGACCAGGCAGAACAGCAGGCCGAACCACCACGGCTGCTGGTAGTAGAAGGTCAGCGCGTCGGCGACCCAGTAGCCGACCCCCCAGATCGCGGCGCTGCCCCACAGGTGCCCGGCCAGCGCCGCGCGGCGCGGCGACAGGCCGCGGATGGCGATCAGGAACGGCACCACGGCGACGAAGGCGAGCGGCACGACGTTCCACGGCGGGAACGCCAGCGCGTGCAGAGCGGCCGAGAGCAGGATCAGGAGGATGGGCTTCATCGCGTGCGCCTCTCTGTTCTCGCTGGACGCGGCCGCGGTCAAGCGGTGAGCGCAACCCGTTCTGCCGCGCGGCGGGGAGCGCGCGGCGCGGGTGGCAGACCGTGCTGGGCCGTGCCTGGGAATTCCCCAATGTCCAGCGGCAGTCGAACCAGGTAGTGTACGGTCCGCCATGAACGTCAACGAGCCGGCGCTGGAGCAGCGAGAAGAGGACGCGATCGCGCGGGCACACCGCCGGCGCACCGCCGCGGTCTGGCTCGCCACCTGCTGCCTCGGGGTCGGTGTGGCGATGGCGCCGTCGCGCGCGGGCGCTGCCGGCGTGGTCGGCACGGGCACCGCTGCGAGTTGTACGGACGCGGCCCTCGACACGGCGCTCGAGGGCGGGGGGCCGGTGACGTTCGACTGCGGCGGGCCGGTGACGATCGTTGTCGCCAGCCGCAAGGAGATCGCGGTCGACACGACGATCAACGGTGGCGGCGCGATCACCCTCGACGGCGGGGACAGGAGCGGAGTGTTCCGGGCGTCCGCTGGTGTCGCGCTGACGGTCGAGGGACTGGCCATGACGCGCGCGGCCGGAACTGGAGCAATCCTCACCGACGGTGGGCCACTGACGGTGGTCGAGTGCCGCTTCGTTGACAATCACTTTACGGCGGGGCTGATCCTGGTTCGCCTTGCCGGCGCCATCCAGAGTACCGGACCGCTCACCGTGGCCGACAGCACCTTCGCCGGCAACCACGGCGGGGTGGGCGGTGCGATTTTGGCCGGGGGGCCGACGACGATCACCGGCAGCACATTCACCGCCAACAGTGCCGACCGCACCAACGAAGCGTTCACCGCCGGCGGCGCGATCGTCGTTCTTGGCGACGGTTCACTGACGGTCGCCAACAGCACCTTCGTCGACAACCGGTTTCCGGGCGGTCCAGGCGGTGGTGCCATCGCTGGCGAGCGCACGGATGCTTCTCTGACCATCGCCAACAGCACGTTTGTCGGCAACGGCATCGGTGACGGAGCGCAGGGCCCCGCCATCTTCAACGGGTTGATAGCCAACAGCATCCTCGCCAACGGCTCCGCGGCCGACAATTGCTCTGGCAGCATCACCGACGGAGGTCACAACCTCGATGACGGCATCAGCTGTGGCTTCAGCGAGGCGCTTGGTTCGTTCAGCTACGCGAACCCCGGTCTCGATCCGGTCGGCCTCGCCGATCACGGTGGCGCAACGCAGACCATCGCGCCGCTGCCCTTCAGCCCGGCGATCGGCACCGGCGATGCGGAGATCTGTGCGAATGCACAGGTGAACGGGCTCGACCAACGCGGCTTCGGGCGCCCCGGCATCGGCCACAGGCAGTGCTCCATCGGTGCCCATGAGGCCGACGCCATCCCGCTGGGACCCTGCGCGGGCGACTGCGATCGCGACGGCCGGGTGGCGATCAACGAGTTGATCCTGGGCGTCGGAATCGCACTGGGCGGCCAGGTGGAAACGGCCTGTCCGGCATTCGCCGACGGACAGGGGGTGGTCAACATCGCGCATCTCATCGGCGCTGTGAACAATGCCTTGAGCGGGTGTCGCGCGCCATCGACGGCTCCACTCGCAGTCGGGGTCCCGGTCGTCGACGAGGTCGAACACCGCGGCTCGCGATTCTATTCCGGGGCGGTCAAGGAGGGGGTCGCCTACTCGGTGAGCATCGTCGGGCTGTCCGCCGCAGCGAACATCGCCGTGTTCCGCGACCCGTCATTCACGTTCGAGGTCTGCGCGACGGCGTTCGCTCACAGCGGGCCAAAAGAGTGCTTCTTCACCGCCTCCGGCGATACGGCGTTCGTTCGCGTTCATGGCCAGCGGGCGGCCGTGCCGCAGGTGGCGTATACCGTGTTGCTCATCGAGCGGGCGGCGGTCGCATCGCCGGTGGCCGAGGGAACGCGGGACGAGCCCGTCGCCGTCGTGGCCGGCGTGCCGTGGCATGGACAGGTGTCGCCGCGCGGGACCAGCTACTACGTCGCGACCGACCTGAGCCCCGCCGAATCGCACGTCGTCGCGCTCACCGCCCTGACCGAGGGCGCGGACCTGCAGGTCTTCGGCGACGATACATACTCGCTGGAGCTCGACTGCACGTACCGCGACGACCCGGATGTGGTCGGGACCGCCCAGGATTGCACGGTGAGCGGCCGCAGCACGCTCTACTTCGCGGTGCGTTCGGGAGCCGTCAATCGGGACGGTGCCGCGTACGTCGTCCTGGTCGAGTGATCGGACGGTGGAATTCCGAGGCCCGCCGGCGGCTGTGCGTTCAGCTCTCCCTCACACGGAGGTGAACAACTGTTCCACTGTTTGCTACGGCCTGCCCTCAACGAGGGAGTCGCGGCGCTGGACGAGCAGGCGAACCGGCAGGTCATTCAGCCGGAGGGCGAGTACTGGACGATCATCTACGCGGGGCGGACCTGCCGCCTGCGCGCCACCAATGGCGTGCGCTACCTCGCCTACCTGCTCGGTCATCCGAACCAGCGCGTGTCGGCGGGCGTCCTGGAGCACGGCGCTGAAGGGGTGGGCGGCGGGCCGCCGGTGGACGAGGCCGCGGCGCGCGCCGGACGCGAGCGGTCGCGGGTCAACGTCACCCGCGCCCTGACGGCGACGCTCACCCGGATCGAAGAATTTCATCCCGAGCTCGGGCGGCACCTGCGCGCGACGCTGCGCACCGGGGCATTCTGCACCTACACTCCCGACCCGCGCGTCCCGACCGGCTGGGAGATCGGCTCCGCGTAGGGGCGCGCCGACCGCGACCGCCGCCTGCCGGTCAGCGCGGGCGTGGTCCCGACTGGTACTGCTTGGCGATGTCGGCCGGCGTGATGATGCTGTTGGTCACCTTGAGATAGGTGATGTCGCCCGGCGCGACCGGCGCGCCGCCAGGCGAGCCGACGTAGAGCTTGGTCTCGTTGGCGAAGGTCGGTGGCAGATTGAAGCGGTTCTGCGAGATGAGCTGGCCGTCGACGTAGAGGGCGAGGTTGGGGCCGGCCCAGCTGGCGGTGACCTGGCGCCATTCGTTGGTCTTCCACTCGCCGATGTTGGTGCCGAGGCCGTTCTCGTTGCCCTCGCTGTCGAAGTACTCGAAGCGCAGGTAGTTGACGTTCTTGGCGATGTGCATGCCGCTGTCGCCGAGCTGCACGAACGTCGCGTCGTTCTGATTGTTCTCCTCCCAGCCGGGCTTGAGCCAGAACGACACCGTGCCGGCATCGCCGGCGATGGCGCCGGCGTCGGGGATCTCGATCTGCCAGTCGGTCGAGAACGTCTTGTCCGCGCCGCCGTCGAAGGCGACTTCCGGCGCCGGCTCGGGCGGCGGCGGCTCCTCGACGATCTCGGCGTTCGGGTCGGTGCTGTCGCCGTTGGCGGTGGTGGACTTGGGGATGTCGCGCAGGTCGCGCGTGGCGACGTCGGGGCGGAGCGAGTCGCCGCTGCCGGAGCGCGCATCGATGGTTGCGCCGCCACCCGGACCGGGGCCGACTCCGCGGGCGCCGCCGGCGGCCGCACTGCCGCTGCGCTCGAGGCCGGCGATGACGCGCGGGCGCGAGGGATCGGTGCCGCCGCCGGCTGGAGAACCGGCGCTGCCGCTGCCCTTGCTGTCGCCGCCCGGTTTGCCGGCGAGGCGCTGGCCGTCGGTCCCGCGCCGCGTGCCGCCGCGATCGGAGCGATCGTCAGTGGCGCGGGTGCCGTCGCGGCGCCCATCGGCGGTTGCGCCATCGACGCCCGGCTGGCTGAGGTTGGCATGGTCCACCGTGCTGCCGCGATTGGTGGCGAGCAGTGCCGAGACGACGACGCTGAGGACGACGATGATCGCCCCGATCCACGGGGTCGAAGTCGGGAGGCGCGGGCGCGCCGGCGGGGCCGGAGGAGTCTTCATGCGCTCAGTCTGCCATCGGCATGGTGTGACGGCCAGCCGGCGGAAGTCAACGGTCCTCGGGCCCAGCGGCGGCCTGGCGCAGCACGTCGCCCGTCCGCTGTCCCTGCGCCGTGCCCACGGCTTCGGCAGATGATGGCGAAGCGTGCAGCTCGGCGGACCCGGTGATCGGGTGGCGGCGGGGATCGCCGTCGCCGGCGCCGCGGTATGCGAGTTGCAGCGCTGCACCAATATGATGCAGCTCGAGCGCGCGGCCCAGGCGACGATCCTCGACGAGCGCACGAACTATGCAGAGTTCGCCCGCCAGCACGTGGAACTGTGGGACACGCTGACACGGCTGCGTACGATGGCGACCTCCCCGCGCGAGGGCCACCCCGAGGCGGCGGTGCTGGCCGCGCATGTCGATGCAGCGCACCAACGGCTGGCCAGCCACTTCGCCTTCGAAGAACGCGGCGAGTATCTGCGCTACGCCACCGCGGCGCGCCCGAGCTTGAAGCCGGTTGCGGACATCCTGCGCACCCAGCACGGCGAGATGCTCGGCGAGCTGGCCGCTGTCTGCGCCGGTTTGCAGACCGGGTTGGCGCTGAGCGACGCCGCGACGACCATCCTGCGGATCCTCGAACGGCTGGTCGACCACGAGCTCGACGAACGCCAGTTGCTGCAGCGTTCGCTGGTGGCCGGCCTCGGCAGCGCCCGGGCGCGCGGTCGCAGCGCCGCGGCCTAGCCGCGCTGTCAGGGTCAACGCATCGCCTCGTCGTGCAGTCGCACGATGAGCGACTGGCTACCGGTGGCCATCAGGCGGCCGTCCTCGCTCCACAGGTGCACGCGGCCGTGGCCGAAGCCCTGGGCGATGCCGTGCACCTGGATGTCGCACAGCACCCAGTCGGTCGGCACCAGGTCGAGGATGCGGATGGTGTTGTCGAGGCTGTTGCCGCCGGCCCAGCGGCCGAGGGCCTGGCCGATGCCCGACGGTACCCAGTCGGCGACGATCGCCAGGCCGGCGGCCGAGCGGTCGAGCTCGCGCGGCAGGCGGACCCACAGCGCCGAGCGGCCGTCGGCGCTCGGGGTGCCGTCGCGGTGCCGTCCGTAGCGGCCGTGTGCGACCCGCATCTCGACCTGCGAGTGGATCGTGCCCTCGCTGTTCGGCAACGCCGGCGGCGTCGGGCAGTCGTCCGGCTGGGGCACCTCGGGCATCTGCGCCCACTGGCCGGCGATGGCCAGCTCGCGGCTGCCGAGCGCGGCGTTGACGGTGAAGATCTCCTGGTCGCCGACGTGGCCGATGGCGCGCGCCTGGGTGACGTGGCGCCCGGCGACCGGCACGGTGACGTCCAGGTCGAGCACCGCCGGCGTGCGCGCGTAGGACAGGTACTGTGCCGTCGCCCACACCAGCGGGCGACCGGTGGTTGCCTCCAGCGCCGTCACCGCCGCCGCCAGCCCGCACCCGCCGAAGAGAAACTTCTCCCGCACGCACAGCCTGGGCTCGACCGGCAGATACCACCGATGTGGATTGTGCGTGGCCTGCAGGCCGAGGAACTCGCGCGCGTGCATGCTGGCTCGTCCTTACCCGGCTCGCCCGCCGGTTGCGAC
The DNA here is from genome assembly GCA_050735855.1 of Binatia bacterium. Lineage (GTDB taxonomy): Bacteria > Desulfobacterota > Binatia > HRBIN30 > CADEER01 > JBOHWA01. The sequence goes on along the minus strand of JBOHWA010000360.1, from coordinate 83 downwards.
CTGGAGGCGCCGGGCCCTCGGCGCCGGGGGGGCGGTGGTTGCCGCGAGCACGGCGCCCTTCGACAAGCTCAGGGCGAACGGGA
>JBOHWA010000359.1:0-1847 GCA_050735855.1 Binatia bacterium | reverse complement strand
ATGGACCACATTCCCGAGGCGGACCAGCCGGCGGTGGGCGAATCGGCGCGCGCTGTGGTCCGGGAGGCCAAGGCCGCTGGGGCCTGGATCTTCGGTGGCGGGGTCCTACGCCAACAGTCGAGCATTGTGACGAGCGACGGGACGATCTCCGACGGCCCCGTACCGGAGACAAAGGCGGTCATCGGCGGGTTCTCGATCATCGAGGTCTCCTCGCGCGAGGAGGCGCTCGTGTGGGCAGCTCGGTTCGCCCAGGCGTGTCGATGTGCGCAAGAGGTCCGTGAGATCGGTTTTGATCCGGAGTCCTGATCATGCACAGAGACGGTTGGACTGTGAGGCCTAACAATTCATTCAACCCGACGCCGCTTCGCGGCGCGGCTTGATTCTGGCGTTAGGGGACCAGAATCGTCTGCCGAACGGCGTAGCAGCGTAACAGCGAGCAGCCGGGCAGTTCGCGTTTCGAATTCGCAGGCAACGCCCGCGACGAGCCCCGCCCGCCGCCCCCGGCGCCGAGGGACCGGCGCCCTCCAGGACGTGCCCCGGTCCTTCGATGGTTCTCGCTCGGCGGCGCATGTCGTAGGGAACGCATAACGCCCGACCGTCCGCATGTCCGACCGTTCGATCCTCTACACCACCGCCTTCCTGCGCGCCCTCGCCACCGGCATGTCGGGCGTCGTCCTCGGGCTCTACCTCGCCGCCCGCCAGCTCGATCCGGTGTGGATCGGGGTGATCATCAGCGCCGGGTTGGCGGGGGCGGCGGTGGCCTCGCTCGGCGTGACGTTGAACGGCGATCGGCTCGGGCGGCGCCACCTGCTGATCGGGCTCGCGCTGCTGGCGGGCGGCGGCGGCCTGGCCGTGGCCGGTGTCGGCGGGCCGTGGGCGATCGCCGCGGCGGCGTTCCTCGGCATGCTCAACGGCATGGGGCGCGACCGCGGCGCCGCGGCGGTGGTCGAGCAGGCGATACTGCCGGCCACCGCCAGCGCAGCCGAGCGCACGCGCGCCTTCGCCCGGTACACGGTCAGCCAGGATGCCGGGCATGCGCTCGGCGCGCTGCTCGGCGGCCTGCCGGCGTGGCTGCAGGCGCTGGCGCCCATCGATCCGCTGCCCGCCTTTCAGATCTCGATCGCGGTGCCGGCGCTGTTGGCACTCGCCGCGCTGCCGCTCTATCGCCGGCTGTCGCCCACCATCGAGGCGCCGGAGCCGGCGCGCGGCCAGCCGCTGTCGGCGGCGAGCCGTCGCATCCTGTGGCGCATCGGCGGCCTGTTCGCGCTCGACAGCGTCGGCGGCGGCTTTCTCACCAGCGCGCTGCTCGCCTACTTCTTCTTCGAGCGCTTCGGCGTCGGACCGGGGACGATCGGCGTGCTGTTCTTCACCGCGCGTGTCCTCAACGCGCTGTCCCATCTCGCCGCCGCGCGTCTGGCGCAGCGCATCGGTCTGCTCAACACCATCGTGCTGACCCACCTGCCGTCGAGCCTGCTGCTGGCGACGCTGCCGTGGGCGCCGACCTTCCCCATCGCGGTGGCGCTCTTCCTGTTGCGCGAGGGGCTGGTCGAAATGGACGTCCCGACCCGCCAGTCCTACGTCATGGCGGTGGTGCGCCCCGAGGAACGACTCACGGCCGCGGGAGTGACCAGCCTGGTGCGGCTCGGCGGCTGGGCGGTGGCGCCGGCGCTGGCGGGGGTGCTGATGCAGACCCAGTCGCTGGCGACGCCGTTGCTGGTTGGGGCGGGGTTGAAGATCGTCTACGACGGGCTGCTGTACGCGTCGTTCCGCGCCCTCCGCCCGCCGGAGGAGACCGCGGAATAGGCTCACGCTGGAGGGCGCCGGTCCCTCGGCGCCGGGGGTGGTGT
>JBOHWA010000358.1:0-8054 GCA_050735855.1 Binatia bacterium | reverse complement strand
GGTGAGCACGGTGAAGCGTGCGGCGCCGCCGGCGACCGGCTCGTGCACGACCTCGACGACGCCGGGCAGGTCGCGCAGTGCGGCGCTGATCGCGGCGGCGGGCCCGTCGACGCGTAGCAGCGTGCGCTCGCCCGGCTGTTGGGCCTGCGCCAGGGCGGCGGCGCTGTCCTCGGCGATGACGCGGCCGCGGTTGATGATCACCACGCGGTCGCAGATCGTCGCCACCTCGCTGAGGATGTGGGTGCTGAGCAGCACCGTGGTGCGGCCGCGCAGGGCGTGGATGAGGGCGCGGATCTCGATCACCTGGCGCGGGTCGAGGCCGACGGTGGGCTCGTCGAGGATCAGCACGGCGGGCTCGTGCAGGATCGCCTGGGCGATGCCGACGCGCTGCCGGTAGCCCTTGGAGAGCTGGCCGATCAGGCGCGCGCGCACCTCGGTCAGCCCGCAGCCCTCGAGCACCGCCGCCAGCCGCTGCGCGCGCCGCGCCCCGCGCAGGCGGCGCACGTCGGCGCAGAAGTCGAGAAACTGGCCGACGCGCATGTCGGGGTACCAGACGGCGTTCTCGGGCAGATAGCCGACGCGGGCGCGGGCGCCGAGCGAGTCGGCCGACACGTCGATGCCGGCCACCCGCACGCGCCCGAGGGTGGGCGGAAAGTAGCCCGCCAGGGTGCGCATGATCGTCGTCTTGCCCGAGCCGTTGGGGCCGAGCAGGCCGATCGCCTCGCCGGCGGCGGCGTGGAAGGACACGTCGCGCACGGCGACGGTGCGGCCGAACTCCTTGGTCAGCTGCTCGACGGCGATCACAGATTGGACAGTATGGTGATCACGCCGCCGACGGCCAACCCCCACTGCAGATCCTTCTGCAGATTGGCCTCCGGGCCGCTGCCGTACTCGCTCGCCAGGGCGCGCAGCAGGAACACCACCGACAGCACCCCGACCGCGATCAGCATGCCGGGCGCCTGCTCGCCACCGCGCAGCTCGGCCGCCTGCTGCGAGAGACTGAAGGCGAAGGGCAACGCGAGCGCGAAGCCTGCGATGCGCAGCAGGCGGACGCGGTTCATCGGCCGCGGCGGGGCGCCGCCGGTGCGGGGCGGCCACCGCCCCAGCACCGGCTGGTGCGGCTCACTCGTCGATCACCTTGGCCGACTTGGCGAGCGCCAGGAGCTCCTGCGCTTCCTTGTTGCCCGAGGCGGCCAGGCGCTCCCACTTCCGATGACGCCAGCCCTTCACGACGTACTCGTCGAGGGCGATGACCACGAAGCTGAAGACCGTGACGATGATGATCGAGCTCCACAAACCGAGTTCCATGCGCTCACCCCGCCTTTGCTTTCAGCGACGTCATCTTCGGCGCGCGATTGGCCTCGCGCGTGATGAAGCTTGGCTTGAACAGCACGATCAGCACCGGGGTCAGGGTCTGCGAGCCGACGTAGCTGATCGCCATCCAGATCGCCAGCAGCAGGCCCATCTCGGCGTTGAAGCGGATGCTCGACGTCATCCAGAAGACGGTGCTGATCACCATGGTGACGGCGGTGAAGGTCACCGCCTTGCCAGAGGTCTCGAGCGCCTCGCGCACCGACTCCTCGAGGTCGCCGCGGACACGGATCTCCTCGATCGTACGGCTGACGATATACAGGCCGTAGTCGATGCCGAAGCCCAGGCCGACGGTGACCAGCGGCAGGGTGTGGATGTTCACGCCGATGCCGTTCACTGCCATGTAGGCCATCACCATCACGTTCGACAGCATCAACGGCGCCAGCAGGTACAAGCCGGCGGCGAAGGAACGGTAGGTGAAGAGCATGATCAGCCACATGGTGAAGAAGCCGAGGAAGTTCATCAGCGCGTCGTTGCGCACCAGCTCTTCGTTGGCCGCCGCCAGGGTGCCGATCAGGCCGCCGGCGAGCTTGAAGGCCGCCTTCCACGGCACTTCGACCGTCTGTTCGACCAGCGCGCCGTTGCGCAGCACCCGGAAGTCGACCAGGCGCTTGTTCGCCGTCTGCTTGTTGATCGCACTCTTGAAGCTGTTGAGGTCGGTGACCTCGAGCTTGCCCATGCCGGTGATGACGTCGCCGACCTGGAACGGGCCCTCGCCTGTCTCGTGTTCGGCGACCACCCACGAGGGGCCGGCCTTCTCCCACTGCACGGCGCCGGTCAGGGCCTTGACCACGACCGTGCCGTTTTCCTCGGCCAGGTCGATGCCGAGATCCTGGGTCTGGGAGTTGTAGATGAACTGCTTGCAGCGGTGGATGATGCGGCGGATGTTCTCGCCCTTGTGATCCTTGCAGAAGAAGGTCACGTGCGCGGTGGTGTAGCTCGGGTCGACGTACTTGGCGGTCTCGGTCGGCGGCGAGCCGGAGAAGTAGATGAAGAACAGGCCGCCGACGTCGACCCAGCTGTTGGGGATGACGCCCCACTTCGGCTCGAGCTCGTGGAACACCTGGTTGACGGCGCGGATGATGTCGGCCAGCGAGAAGCTGTACCCAACGCTCGGATCGCGCTCCATGGTGCGCTGGAACTCTTCCATGCGGCGCAGCATCTTCGGCTCTTTCATGGCGTCGCGGTCGTAGCCTTCCGCCACCACGATGAGCGGCTCGACGCCGCCGAACTTGTCCTGGATGCGCTTGTGCGAGACGTTGTACGGCGAGTCGAGCACCAGCAGCGGCGAGGCCGAGGTCGGGTCGCCGATGGTCAGGCCGCGGACGAAGAAGACGGCGATCGCGCCGGCCAGCAACCACGCCACCACGGTGATGGTCTTGCCCATCGGGGTCAGCAGGTGGCTGACGAAGCGGTTGATGAGCTTGCGAAAGCCGCCGCGCTCGCGCAGCAGCACCAGCTCGGGTTCAGGCGCCTTCAGATAGTAGTAGACGATCGGGTTGAGCAGCATCTCCGAGACGGTGATCGCCAGGATCCACCACGAGGCGGTGATGGCCAGCTTCTGCAGCATGATCACCGGTACCAACAGAATGACCAGGACGCCCAGCGCGTCGGTGCTGATGCCAGACAGGGTGGGCACGAAGAGCTCGCCGAACGACGCGACGATGGCACGCCGTTTGTGCCAGCCGCACTTCTCGAACTCTTCGTAGTAGCGATCGTGCATCTGGATCGCGTGACTGACGGCGCGCGCGGTGATCAGGAACGGCATCACCAGCATCAACGGGTCGAGCGCCAGGCCGATGAGATAGATGAACCCCAGGCCCCAGAACGCGGCAATGATGCCGGTGATCGTCGGTCGCAGGGCGCCGCGCCAATCGTGGAAGTACATCCAGCGCAGCACCCACTCGATGCAGTAGGTCACCACCAGGATGAAGAACACGTCACCGGCATAGAAATACACCCAGCCGTACAGGCGCGGCTCGCCGGCGACGTAGATCTTGGTGTTGGCGTCCTCATAGGGGTCGACGACGTTGGCGTTGACTTCGTTGAAGATACGCTCGTAGTCGAGCTTGCCCTCGATGAAGTTGGCGCGGATGAGCGCCGCCTTGTCGTCGAGCGACACCAGCAGGCCGTAGATGTTCTCCGAGTTGTGAACGTTGCGCCGGATGGCGTCGGCTTCCTCCTGCGTCTTGACCTCCCCGGTCATCACCGGTTGAGCGCGCATGGTGCCGCCGGCCGCGACCTTGAGGTAGCGCACGGTGCGGTGGGCGATCGAGTCGATCTGGTTGTGGTTGACGCCGTAGACCTTGTCGAGGCCGTTGGTCATGCGCCAGATCTTGTTGAGGTTCTCCGGGGTGAAGATGTTGCCTTCCTTCACCTCGATCATGGCCATGATGTTGTTGGCGCCGCCGAACGAGCCCGAGAAGCGGTTGTGGATCTTGATGTACTCGTGGGTCTGCGGCAGCAGGTCGCCGAAGCTGGTGACCAGCTGGAGTTGGAAGGTCCAGTAAGCGAACATGCCGGTGATCAACAACACGATGATCGACACTGGGTGGCGGTGCTCGATCAGCTTGTCGCCGAGCCAGTACAGCATCCGCTTGTCCTGCGGGACTTCGTAGTCGAGCGCCATCAGATCTCCTCGCGTGTCCCGACCGTTACCCGAGCGAGGGCAGCCAGGTCTGGCCGCCGTCGGTGGTGTGCAGAATCAGGCCGAAGCCGCCGACGATCCAGCCGTTGCTCTTGTCGATCCAGGTCATGCCGCGCAGCCAGGTGTTCACTTCCCCGCCGAGCGAGGCGCGATCCCAGGGCTCGTTGGCGGTCGCCTGGCGCACGGCGATGCCGGCCGCGCCGACCGCCCAGGCCGTGGTGTCGGGAAACTGGAACGGTTGGTAGAGCGGGTCGACGAGGGCTTCCTTCGCTTCGATCTTCTCGAACTTCCAGGTCGCCCCGCCGTCGCGCGTGCGCGCGATGCGGCTGTCGAGGCCGGCGACGATACCGTTCTGCGCGTCGACGAACGAGACGCCGAAGAAGGTCGGGATGTCGAGCGTGTCGAAGATGCCGTCGCCGCCGAGCAGCGATTCCTGCTGCGTCTTCCAGGTCTCGCCGCCGTCGGTGGTGTGGTAGATGTTGCCGAACTCGCCGACGATCCAACCGGTCTTGGCGTCGAGGAACTCGACGTCGTAGAGCACCGGCTCCGAGGCGAGCAGGGCTTCGTCGGCGGTCAGCTTCTCATCGCTGCCGAGCTTGTTGAGCTTCCAGGTTGCGCCGCCGTCGACGGTGGTGACCCAGGTCGCCTCGTCCCCTACCGCCCAGCCGCGTTGCGCGTCGACGAAGTCGACGCTGAAGAGGTAGACACTGGCGCCGCTGGCCTGCTTGCTCCACGTCGCGCCGCCGTCGGCGCTGTGCAGGATCAGCCCGTCCTGGCCGACGATCCAACCGTTGACAGTATCGGGAAAGCGGATCGAATACAGCGACTTGTCGGTACCGCTGGCGACGATCTTCCAGGTGTAGCCGGCGTCCTCGGTGGCGAGGATCTTGCCGGCATAGCCGACGACGATGGCACGCTTCTCGTCGAACGCGACGACGTCGTAAAAGCGGTCCGCGATGGTGATTTTACGCGTGTCCGCCGACGGAATGTCTTCGGGGACACCGCCATGGCAGGCGGCCAGCACGAGCGACACGCCCGCAAGCCACCATGTCGACAGCCGAAACCGACTCATGAGTGTCCCCCTTGCAATGCCCCAGCACCGACACGCGGCTCGGGAAGAAATGCCCAGATTGTCGAAGGAAATCTGGGCAGGTCCTACCGGGGTCGGACCGCTGGTGTCAAGGAAAGTGCGGCCCCGATGCAGGCCGCGGCGGCTGGTGGGGAGACTGAGACCGCCCGGCGGTTCACTGCGGAGGAGCGGTCCCCGCTTCATCGATGACCGGGATCGTCGCGGCGAGATCGTAGCGGATGATGGCGTCCATCTTGTTCTCGATCTGGTAGAAGCGCGCCACGGTCCGTCCGGGCAGGACCTTGGCGAACTCGGGCAGATAGGTGCGCCGCACCGCGACGCGGTCGGCCTCCGCAGCCAGGTAGTCCCCCATCAACTGCAGCGCCTTGTCGTTCGAGAGGTCGCGGAAGTTGGTGGTGTAGTCTTCGACGATGGCGACCGCGCGGTCGCCGGTGGCGCTGATCTCGGCCTGATAGCGATCGTAGAGCGGCCAGAACTTCGCCCCCTCGTCGGCGCTCAGGTTGAGATTCACCGCGATCAGGTCCTTGCGGTTGGCCCGGATGGTATCGAGCAGCACACGCAGACCCGCTTCGTCACTTGCAGCCGCCACCGGTGGCGCGGCGCGCAGCGGCACCGCCGACAGGCCGACCACCAGCGCCGCCGTTAGCCAGAGAGATGCTTTCGCCCTCATATCGCCTCCGTCTTCCCGCCGCGCACCCGCGGCGGCCTACTTGGAGATCCTGGTGATCTTGGAGCCCTGCACGCCCACGCCGCCCATCAGGCCCTTCTGGTTGAAGATGAAGGCGTAGATGTCCTGCGTGACGGTCGAACTGGTGATCGACTTGCCCATCCCCTTGTCGACCACCACGATGCTCGGACCGACGCCGACCTCCCAGCCGTCGCTCTTGTCGAGATAGGCGAGCGCGCCGTCGTTCATGAAGAAGAGCGCAAATCCGAAGACCTGACCACCCGCCTGCAAGCCGAAGGACGCGGCCACCGTGTTGTAGTAGCCGGCCACCGTGCCGCCCTTCAGCAACACGCCCTCGCCGATCTGCCCGCCGAACATGAAGCCCGCCTTGACGATGTTCGGAAAGACGAGCACCGCGCGGGCCTTCTTGCCGAGCAGCTTCGCCGCGGGATCGCTGCCGTACAGCTTCTGCAGCGCCTGCCGGGCGTCGCGCTCGAGCTCCGCGCGGCTCGCCGCCTGCACCGGCGCCGCCGGCACCACGGCCACGGCCGCCACCAGCAACAGGGCACTCGCCAGCCATCTCATGCGATACGTCATCGGCACCCCCTATTTCTTGTCCGCCCCGGCGGCGGGAAACCACTTGGCCAGGTCGCTGTGCTCGACGATCTGTTGCTGGTTGATCTTCCAGCGGCCGTCCTCCTTCTGGAGGGTGTAGAGTTCGTGCTCCTCGACGCCCAGCTGGTTGAGGAACTTGTCCTGCGAGTTGAGCACGTTGGGGACGTACGCCGTCTCGCCCTCGATCTTGCCCGGGTAGATCTTGAACTCGAAGATCTTCACCTCCGCCATCTGCATCACCCACTGCTGTTCCTTCACCCAGTCCGCTTGGCTCTTGTTCTGCGCCATGTCCTTGGTGACCAGCGGGTAGGCGGCGTTGAAGTCGCCGGCCTTGAAGGCGGTGAGGTATTGCTTGACCGCCTCCTCCGGCGTGACCTCGGCCGCGCCGGCCAACCCCACCACCAGCAGCACCGCCGCAGCAGCGATCCATCGCACGATCATTCTCGACTCCTCCACGCGGCGCCGCCGGGCGGCGCAGGCCGCGTCAGTGGTAGGTCTCCATCAGGTCGATCACGTCCAGCGCGCGCATCTCCTCGAAGACGTGCCGTTTCACTTCCTTCACCGTCGCCAGCTCGAGCGTGGCGGCGGCGAGCCGTTCGGCGGCGACGATGTCGACCGAGCGCACCAGCCGCTTGATGACCGGAATGAAGAACGCGCTCATGCTCAGATCGCGCAGCCCCAGGCCGATCAGGATCAGCGTGCACACCGGGTCGGCCGCCATCTCGCCGCACAGCGAGACCGGCTTGCCGGCGTCGTTGGCGACGCGCACCACCGAGGCCACGGCGCGCAGGACGGCGGGGTGCAGCGGCTCGTAGAGCGAGGCGACCTTGCGGTTGTTGCGGTCGACCGCCAGCAGGTACTGGATCAGGTCGTTGGTGCCGATGCTGAAGAAATCGACCTCGTCGATGAAGCGATCGGCGAGCTGTACCGCCGACGGCACCTCGACCATCATGCCGAGCGGGATGGCGTCGTCGAACGGCAGCCCCTCGCGGCGCAGCTCGTCCTTCGCCTCGTCGATCAATTCCTTGCTGCGGCGCAGCTCCTCGAGACTGGAGATCATCGGCAGCATGATGCGCAGCGGCCCCTGCACGCTGGCGCGCAGGATGGAGCGCAGCTGGGTCTTGAAGACGCTCGACAGCTCGAGCGAGACACGGATCGAGCGCCAGCCGAGAAAGGGATTGGCCTCCTGCGGCACATTCAGATACGGCGGGTACTTGTCGGCGCCGAGATCGAGCGTGCGCAGGGTGAACGGCAGCCCCTGCGCCGCCTGCATGACGCGCTCGTACAGGGTCACCTGCTCCGCCTCGGTGAGGAAGTCGCGGTGGCTCATGAAGGCGATCTCGGTGCGGTAGAGGCCGACGCGGTCGGCGCCGTGGCGGCGCACCAGCGGCAGATCGCCGAGCAGACCGATGTTGGCGCCGAGCATCACCCGACAGCCGTCGCGCGTCACCGCCGGCACCTCGCGCAGGTTGTCGAGCTCGCGGTTGAACGCGGTGTATTCGTCCTTGAGGCGCCCGTACTCGCGCAGCACGTCGGCGCTCGGATGGACGTAGATCGTCCCGGCGTTGCCGTCGACGATCAGGTGGTCGCCCTCGCGGATCTCCTCCAGGCGCTCGACGCCGACCACCGTCGGGATCTCGAGCGACTTGGCCAGGATCGAGGCG
>JBOHWA010000357.1:0-3473 GCA_050735855.1 Binatia bacterium | reverse complement strand
CCGCCGCCGGCAGGGCGCCGCCATCTCCGCTTGGCGCGCCTGGGCCCCGGCCGCCGCCGGGCTGGCGCTGCTCGGCTTTCTCGGCACGTCGCCGCGCGCCGACGTCCTCGCCCACCTCTTCGGCTTCGGCGTCGGGGCGGTGCTCGGCGCCGCGCTGCTGCTCATCCGACCGCGTCCGCTCGCTGTCGGCGTGCAGCTGGCGTTGTCGATCGCCGCGGTGTGCGCGGTGATGATCAGCTGGCTGCTGGCGCTCGGCTAGCGAGGAACGAGACGTGACCGGTGACCGGGCTGTGCCCAGAAAGGCAAACGCAAATCACGGATTGAGCGGATACGAACCGATCACACGGATTTTCTGAGGGGTCCCTCCGTGAAATCCGTCAATCCGCGCAATCCGTTGTCGGCTTTTCGCTTTTCTAGGCAAAGCCCCTTGTGGTCTGTCTCCGCGCCCTCCGCCCCTGCGCGTCTCCGCGTTGAAATCCTTGCTCTTGGGGACGCGCGTCGCTAGTCGGCCAGGTCGGCCAGGCTGGTGGCGCCGATGAAATCCATCTTGCCGAGCTCGACGCCGTTGTGGCGCAGGATGGCGTAGGCGGTGGTGACGTGGAAGTAGAAGTTCGGCACCCCGATGCGGGCCAGGTACTTCTTGCCGCTCACCGACTGTCCCTGCATCCAGGGTGGAGCGACGCGGCGCTCGTCGGCGCCGGCGAAGTCGGCCGGCTTGAAGCCGTCGAGGTAGGTGGTGCACGTCTTGAGGCGCGCCCGCAGCTCGGCGACCGTCTTCTCCGTGTCGGGGTGCGACGGGGGCTGCTTCCCGCTCAGATAGGCGGCGGCGTACTTGGCGGCATCGCAGGCCGATTGCACCTGTTGCACCAGGCTGAACTGGTCCGGTGCCAGGCGGGCCTGGGCGAGCACATCGGGCTCGAACTTCTTCTGCTCGGCATGGGCGGCGCTCTTCTGCAGCCATTGATCGAGGCTCTTCAGCATGCGGCTGAACTGCGCGATCACTTCGTCGGTCGACATGGCGTGTCTCCTTCTCGATGGCGGTGGGGTGATCCGCGAGCGGATCACCAATCGCTGCGCCTGGCAAGGCCGGCAGGCGGCGGGCGGTCAGCGCTTGCGGAACACGGCATAGGCGGTGGCGGGCAGCAGCGCCGGGTCGCGCGCCGCCTCGGCCTCCGCCGCCTGCAGGCGCGCCAGCAGCGGCGGAGCCTGGCTGGCCAACGAATCGAGATCGAGCACCAGCGGGAGGGGGAACAGGCGGCCGAAGGTGGCGACGTGCAGCGGCGTGAATCGCGCCCTGGCGAGCGGCAAGAGGTCCGCCGGGCGCATGCCGCAAAACGGGCTGAGGTGATCCAACGGCGGGGCCGTGACGGCGGTGAGGCCGCCGCGGCGGAAGCGCGGTGGGATCTCTTCGAGCAACGCGTTGAGGCGCGCCAGGCGCGCCGGCGAGAATTGCACGCGGCGCTCGCCGATGAAGTCGTGCACGGCGAAGAGCCCGCCCGGGCGCAGCGCGCGGTCGATCTGCGCCAGCAGGTGCTCGAGGTTGATGACGTGGTGCAGGCAGCCGCTCGACCAGATCACGTCGTAGGCGCCGGCGGGCAACTCGGCGAAGTTGAGGTCGGCCTGGATGAAGCGCACGCGGCGGCGCAGGGGGCCGAGGCCGGCGCGCACCTTGCGGATGGCGTAGGGACTCAGCTCGTAGACGTCCAGCTCGGTACTGCCGCCGCCGCGCAGCCAGTCCGCCTCGCGCCGGTCGTCGTCGCAGCCGAGCAGCGCGGCGTTGCGAAACGGTCCGCGGCGGGTCAGATCCGCCAGCCAGGAGCGGCCGGGGTCGCCGGTATAGGCGGTGTTCGCCCAGGCGTCGCCGATCCGACCGGGTTGGAAGAGCGTGCCGGTGTAGCTGGCCAGGCGCGAGAAGTTGATCTCGCGCGTGGCGCGGAAGGGATAGGTCACGTCGGTTGGCTGAACGACGAAGCCACCCTGTTCGGGGGCGCGCCAGACATGCCACGTGCGCGGCGGCCGCGGGCGCAACACCAGGTAGAGGAAATCGGCCAGGTCCGGGCTGCGTTGGGCGCGGCGGTCGAGGCGGCTCAGCAGGGCCTGCGCGCCGGCGGCGGGCAGATGCTCCAGCAGGGGGCGCCAGCCGGGCACGCCCCAGCCGATCGACGCGCCGAACGAACGGTCCAGCTCGAGGTAGGGATCGCACAGCTGGCGCAGGCGCTCGAGGCTGCACTCGAAGGTGTGCTCGGCCGGCACCGGCGTGTCCCACGCCTGGTGCTGCTCGGTTTCGTCCGGCAACAGGCGCAGGCGGCGCGCGGCGCGGTAGAGGGCGCGGCTGAGGCGTACGCTGAGGCCGCCGTAGTTGACGGCGCTGAGCACCAGGCGGCCCTCGGGCTCGAGCACGCGCGCCATCTCGCGCACCGCGAGGTCGGGATCGGCGACGTGATCGATGGCGCTGTGGCACAGCACGCGGTCGAAGGCGCCGCTGCGAAAGGGCAGGCCTTCGGCCAGGCCGCGCACCAGGTCGAAGCGGACGCCGCGCGCCGCCATGCCGGCGCGCGCCTGGGCGAGCATGGTGGGTGAGGGGTCGAGGGCGACCGCCGCGACGCCGCGGGCGCGGATCTCGGCCGTGTGGCTGGCCTCGGCGGCGGCGACATCGAGCACCCGGCGGGCGCCGCCGGCCAGGGTCGTGTCGACCGTCAGGGCGGCCAGGCGGCGGAAGAGAAAGCGCACATCGGGGCCGTTCACCCAGCGCTCGTGCAACGGCGCAACATCCCAATCCAGCTGAAAGTCGAAGTGCTGCGCAGCCATGGCCGAGTGGGCCTCGATAGCGCGGACGCGGCAGTGTTGCTAGCACGCATGGCGAACATGCGCCCATTCGTGGGCCCAGCCGTCCGGAGGTCGACCATGCAGGATCCCACCGCCCGCCACGCGGCCACGACCACGCATCACTATCGCTTCCACGCGCCGCACGCCCACCTGTCGTCGCTGTTCGGCAACGATGCCTTCGCCCTGCAGGCCGAGCGCTTCGCGCGCTTCTTCGGCACGCCGGGCTACCTGGTCGGGCAGACCGCGCTGGTCGTCGTCTGGGTCATCGTCAACATCGCCGGGATCACCCACTTCGACGTCTATCCGTTCATCCTGCTGAACCTCGCCTTCAGCCTGCAGGCCGCCTATGCGGCGCCGCTGATCCTGCTGGCGCAGACCCGGCAGGCCGATCGCGACAAGGTGCACGCCGACGCCGACGCGCGCCATCGCGAGTCGATCGCCGCGGCGAACCTGGAGCGCCAGGAAGCCTTCGCCCTGCAGACGGCGCTGATTCTGCAGCTGCTGGAGCGCAACACCGAGCTGACGCAGATGACGCAGGCGCTGACGACGCGCATCAACGACCTGACCGACCAGATCCACCGCCGCGTGGTGGCCGCTTGACCGGCTTTGGCCAAGAAAGCAGAAGGCAACAACGGATTGCGCGGATT
>JBOHWA010000356.1:0-1730 GCA_050735855.1 Binatia bacterium | reverse complement strand
AGTATGGTGCTTTGGATCAGCACGGCGCCGAGGGACCGGCGCCCTCCAGGCGTGTCGTCGCGCGGCCACGGGGCGTGTTGTTTCGCGGAGGACCCTCCGTCCGGGCCTCCCCCGGCAAGGGCGGACGGGAGCTTGGGATGGGTACCCGAAACCCCACCGCCGAGACGTCCGATACTGCCGGTGGTGGGCATCGTCGCTGGGTCGGTCATCGCAGTTTCAACCGTTCCAGCGGCAGCGGGCGGCCGAGCAGGCCGTCCCAGAGGCCGCGCAGCAGCTCGGCGATCTGCGCCAGACGGCCCTCGCGGTAGGCGCGCATACTGTCGCGCGGCAGGCGCCAGAGCAGCACGCCGGGCAGGGCGAGCAGCTCGCGGACGCCGATCGCCGGCGGCGTCGGCGACGGCGGGATGCCGTCGCCGCGCGCGTAGAGCTGCAGCGCGCGACGGTAGCTCCAGGCGCCGATCTTGAGGGCGGTCTCCTGGCGCATGATCGCCGCCAGCGCCTCGAGGGGGACGGCGTAGGCGCTGTGCAGCCAGAAGTAGAGGCGCTCGCGCAGGCGGCCGTTGAGGCGCACGAAGCGCACGGTGTTGCGCGCCCCGAGGTAGGTGCGGACGGGGTTCCAGGTCAGGGCGATCGGCGTTGCCAGCTCGGGGCCGGCCGAGGCGGCGCGGCGCTCGACGGTGAGCGGTGTGGCGAGCGCGCCGGTGCTCTGCGAGCCGGCGTGCCAGACGCGCGACAGCGGCTGGTAGAGCACGCGCCAGCCGGCGCGGCGGGCGCGGGTGCACCAGTCGACTTCCTCGTGGTAGGCGAAGTACCCGGCGTCGAGCGGGCCCAGATCGGCGAGCGCCTCGCCGCTGAGCAACACGCTGCAGCCGACGGCGACGTCGACGTCGACGCGATTGACGAACCCCTCGCCGGGAAACTTGTTGACGCCGTGGTGGCGCACGATGCCGTGGCCCCAGTAGACCGAGAGGTAGGCGACGTCGAGCAGGTCGTCGTGGTCCATGCGCAGGATGGCGCTCGACACCGCCGCGACGCGCGGGTCGGCGTTGAGCGCCCACAGCAGCGGCGGCAGGAAGTCGTGCGCCACGACGGTGTCGTTGTTGAGCAGCAACACCGCGCGCGCCCCCTCGGCGCGCGCCGCGGCGATGCCGGCGTTGTTGCCGCCGGCGTAGCCGCGGTTGTCGGGCAGCGCCAGGATGGGCTGGTCGGGGAAGCGCACGCGCAGGCGTTCGACCGAGCCGTCGGCCGAGCCGTTGTCCACCACCAGCACGCGGGCGCCGCCGAGATCGGCGGCCGCCAGGCTCTCGACGCAACGGATGGTGTCGGCGGCGCGGCGCCAGTTGAGCACGACGATGACGACGTCGGCCGCGGTCGCCTGCCCGCCGCGCACGCGCCCGCCGCGCACCGCGAGCTGGGCGCGGGTGAGCAGCCGGCGCCATTCGGTCCGCGGCGCGTCGCCGTCGATGCCGACGCAGATCTCGACCTCCTCGCCGGCCTGCGGCACGACGTTGAGCGGGAAGGCCAGCCGCTGCCAGCGGCGCGGTGCCAGACGCAGGCTGACATCGAGGTAGGGCGGAAACTCCGCCGCGTGCCCCACCCAGCGGTTGGTCACGGTGACGCGGATCGGCAGCGTGCGCAGGGCGTAGCATTCGATCTCGACGAAGGCGGCGTCGCCCGGCGCCGTGGTGTAGAAGCGCCCGTCGAAGGCGATCAGGCGGCGCGCCGGCGCG
>JBOHWA010000355.1:0-9986 GCA_050735855.1 Binatia bacterium | reverse complement strand
AGCGCCAGCAGCTCGCGCGTGCGCGCCGCGCGGCGCGCCGCCGGCCAGCCGAGCAGGCGCGGTACGACCTCGACGTTGGCCGCCGCGTTGAGGTGCGGGAAGAGGCCGGCATCCTGGACGACGTAGCCCATGCCGCGGCGCAGGGCGATGGGATCGCTGGTGGCGGCGTCACGGCCGTCGATCAGCACGCGGCCGGCGCTCGGGGCGAGCAGCCGGTTGATCAGCTTGAGGGTTGTCGTCTTGCCGCAGCCCGACGGGCCGAGCAGCGCCAGGGTGGTGCCGGCGGCCACCCGCAGCGACGCGTCGTGCAGCGCCACGTATCCGTCGGGGAAGACCTTGCGGACGGCGTCGAGCTCGATCATGCGGCGGACCGCGGCGCGCGGCGCGCCTGCGGCCGGATACTCGATGCACCAGCGGGCTGCAACCCTGCATTCCCCCGTCCGTCGCCGTACGCTACGCTGTTCGTTGACATCGGCAGCGCCCTATGTTGCAACCCGCGGGTCCAACCGGGCGGGAGCGGCCGGGGCAGGTGGCGCGAGCCGGGGGGAGAGACAAGGGCGATGAAACCAGCCGAGAGCGCGACGCCCATGGGTGCCCAGGGCGACTGCCTGGCCGCCGGGGCCGATCCCCGGCTGTGCATCGAGCGCCACCTCGGCGAGGAGCACCGCGCCCAGCTGGCGGCCGACGTCCGCCGCGGGCTCGGCGCGGCGCAGAAGAGCCTGCCGCCGAAGTACTTCTATGACGCGCGCGGCTCGCAGCTCTTTGACGCGATCTGCGAGCTGCCCGAGTACTATCTGACCCGCACCGAGTACGCCCTGCTGCAGGTGTCCGCCGCCGATCTCGTCGCCCAGGCCGGCGCCGACCAGCTGGTCGAGCTGGGCAGCGGCGCCTCGCGCAAGACGCGCCTGTTGCTCGACGCGCTGGTCGGCCAGCAGGCCGATGCCTGCTACGTGCCGATCGACGTCAGCGAGAGTGCGCTGCGCAGCAGCGCCGAGGCGCTGCGCACGGCGTATCCCGACCTGCGCGTGCACGGCATGGTGGCCGACTATGAGCGCGCCGTGCCCCCCTTTCCCGCCGCGCGCCGGCGGCTGGTGGTGTTTCTCGGCAGCACCATCGGTAACTTCACGCCGCCGGCGGACGTCGCGTTCCTGCGCGGATTGGCCGGCCGGCTGGCGCCCGGGGAGCGCCTGCTGCTCGGCGTCGATCTGGTGAAGTCGACCGCCGCGCTGCACGCCGCCTACAACGACCGTGCCGGCGTGACGGCGGAGTTCAATCGCAACGTGCTGCGCGTGCTCAATCGCGAGCTCGACGCCGACTTCGATCCCGAGCGCTTCGACCACGTCGCACACTACAACGCCGAGGCTGCGCGCATCGAGATGCACCTGCGCGCGCGCATCGCCCACCGCGTGCGCATCGCCGGGCTCGATCTCGACATCGCGTTTGCGGCGGGCGAGACCATCCACACGGAGAACAGCCACAAATATACCCGCGCGTCGGTCGACGCGCTGCTCGGCAGCGCCGGCTTCCAGCTCGATCGCTGGACGGCGTCGCCCGACGGCGCCTTCGCCTTCGCACTGGCGACGGTCGAGGCGCGGGCGTGAGCGGCCGCCGCCAGCCGGCCGGTCTGTCCGGTCAACGAAGGAGCTCTGTATGACGCCCGGCGCCCGCGCCGCCACCGACGCGCCGCGCGTCACCTATGTCGAGACCGACGACGCGCTGCGCGCCGTCTGCGCGCATCTGTCCGGCGTGCCGCGCTTTGCGCTCGACACCGAGTTCGTCGGCGAGCGCACCTACCTGCCTGTGCTCGAGCTGATCCAGGTCGCCACCGAGACCGAGACGGCGCTGATCGACTGTCGCGCCGTGCCGTCGCTCGATCCCTTCTTCGCCGTCCTCGCCAACGACAAGGTCGAGAAGGTGCTGCACGCCGGCCAGCAGGATCTCGAGCTGTTCTACAGCCTCACCGGGCGCGCGCCGGCGCCGATCACCGACACCCAGGTGGCGGCGGCCATGGCCGGCTACGGGGCCCAGGTCGGCTATGCGCAGGTGGTCGAGCGCCTCGTCGGTGTGGCGGTGGAGAAGACCGAGACGCTGACCGACTGGTCGCGCCGGCCGCTGACCCCGGCGCAGCTCGCCTACGCGGTCGACGACGTGCGCTACCTGCTGCCGGTCTATGAAGGCCTGCGCGCCAAGCTGGTCGAGCTGCAACGCTGGGACTGGTTGCGCGAGGAATGCCGGCGCATGGAGCGGACGGTGCGCAGCCTGCCGGTGGAGCCGCCGGACGCCCACCTGCGCGTGCGCGGGCGCGGCTCGCTGCGCGCCAAGGGGCTGGTGGTGTTGCGCGCGCTGGCGGAGTGGCGCGAGGAAATGGCGCGCGACCGCAACAAGCCGCGCGCCAGCGTGGCCCGCGACGAGGCGCTGGTGGAGATCGCGCGCAAGGCGCCGACCACCGTCGAGGGGCTGCGCGGCCTGCGCGCGGTGCGCTCGCGCGAGCTCGATCGCCACGCCGAGGACGTCGTGCGCCGCGTGACGCAGGCGCTGGAGACGCCGAAGGATCAGTGGCCGCAGCCGGCACCGGTGCAGCACACCTCGCCGTCGACCGGTGTGGTCGAGCTGCTGCAGGCGGTGCTGCGCCTGCGCGCCGAGGAAGCCAGCATCGCCCCTGGCCTGCTGGCGACCAGCGCCGATCTGCAGGTGTTGGTGCAGCGCCATGCGGCCGGTGAGGGCGGCGACGTGCCGATCATGCAAGGCTGGCGCAAGAGCATCGCCGGCGACGACCTGCTGGCGATCCTCGAAGGCCGCGCCTCGGTGGCGCTCGATCCGCGCAGCGGCATGGTGCGCGTCACACGCCGCGATGGCCCCGGCGCCTGAACGGCGCCCGATCGGAGGATCCTGATGGCCATCCTGCGCATGACCCACATCGGGATCTGCGTGACCGATCTGGCGCGCTCGATCCGCTTCTACCGCGACGGCCTCGGCTTCACGGAACGCTCGGAGCTGCAGATCGGCGGCGAGCCCACCGCGACGCTGCTGCGCCTGCGCGAGGTGG
This sequence comes from Binatia bacterium, assembly GCA_050735855.1. Classification (GTDB taxonomy): domain Bacteria; phylum Desulfobacterota; class Binatia; order HRBIN30; family CADEER01; genus JBOHWA01. The sequence goes on along the minus strand of JBOHWA010000355.1, from coordinate 6,940 downwards.
ATCTGCACGCCGTCTACCTCGAGCGCGACGGCACGCGCATCGAGCTGTTGTACTTCGCCACGCCCGGAGCGGTGGGTGATGGCGCGACGCGGGCGATGAACGGGCGCGGCCTGACCCATCTCTCGCTGCGCGTCGACAACTTCGCCGAGACGCTGGAGACGCTGCGCGCCGCCGGCGCGCAGGTGCTCGACGACACCCGTCTCGACTTTCCCGACTTCGGCGCCGCGGCGGTCTTCGTCGCCGATCCCGACGGCACGTTGATCGAGCTGGTCCAGTCGCCTGGCGATCCGGAAGTGCCGCCGGGCGGAGGGTAAGACCGAGCCTGAGGGCGTGGCGCCGCGGCGGGCAGGTCAGTGGGAGACGCTCGCCGTGATGGTGGATCGAGCTGAGACACGCGCGCGCATCGCGGCAACCGCGCTCGCGGCCTGCAGCGCGGCGGTTACCTATTCCATCCAGGCTCGGTTCTACGCGCTCGGCGCCTTCGCCCAATATGACGTGATCTTCAATGCGGACACGGTCGCCTACCTCCGCATCTTCGCCGATGGTCCGACCCGATTCGACTATCGCCATCCGGCGCTCCCGCTGTTCGGCCATCTCCCGGTTGTCGCGGCCTCGTGGGTGGTCGGCGCGGCGGTGTCGCGCGACGTGCTCACCCTGCTCCTGGTGGCGTTGGTCGCCGCGGCCCGGACGCTGATTCTCTTTGCCCTCTTCCGTCGCATCACCGGCGGCCTGCTCGCGGCCGCGCTGCTCTGTTGCATCGACATCGTCGCGGCCTCCACGGTCACGGTCGGCGGTATCCCCGAAAGCTACGTCTTCAGCGCGGTGTGCATCGCGGCAATGTTCTGGCTGGCGGCTCGCGAGCGGGCGTCGGCGGCGAGTTGGTTGGGGGTGGCGACGATCGCCATCGGCGTCACCGTGACCAATGCGATGGCCGTCGGCCTCTTGGGAGTGCCGACGCTGCAGCGAGGCGGGTATTCGCGGCGCCGCGCAGGCGTGATCACTGCTGGGCTCATCGTGCTGGCGCTCGCGATCGACACCGCAGTGGCTGCCGGCCTGGCCGGATACTTCAACTACGAAATTGTCATCGTCGAGACGAGCGGGAGGTTCGTGCACCCCCCGGAGCTGGGTGGCGCAGCACAGTTGGTATGGACCGTCGGCCATACGCTCCTGGCGCCGGCACCGACGACGGCGCCGCTGTCGTCTCCGGCCGCGGCCCATCTGCCGTTCAATTTCATGTTCGGCTACGGGCCGTCGTTCATCCACGGCTGGGGCAGCCTCTGGCGAGCCGTGGCAACGGCGTTGCTGGTCGGACTCGGTGGCTGGGGGGCCGCCTGCAACGCCCGGTATCGCCCACTCTACGTGAGCGGTACCCTGCTTGTGGCGGCGAACGTGGTCCTGCACCTGTTCTACGGGCGCTGGTACTTCCTCTACACGCCGCATTGGCAACCGGCGCTGGTCGTGATGATCGCGGGAGCGGCGCTGCTGCCTGGTCGCATGCGGCCGGTGGGCATGGCCGCGCTCGCGTTGTTTGCCCTGCTCGCCGCCGCCAGCACGACGGCTATCCTCACCGAGATGTTCACGCGTTTGGCGGCCTGACGCGAGGGGGGGCCGGGCTCCGGCGGCGCGGATGTGCTAGGCGCGGGCGAGCCATGAACCCCGACCTGGCAATCGTCCTGCTGTGTCTGGCCGCCGCGATTGCCATGTTCGCGGCCAACCGGCCGCGCATGGACGCGGTCGGGCTGCTGGTGCTGACGGTCCTGCCGTTCACGGGTGTGCTGACGATGAACGAGACCCTGGCCGGCTTCAGCGACCCGAACATCGTCCTGATCGCCGCGTTGTTCGTGCTCGGCGACGGACTGGTGCGCACCGGCGTCGCCCGCCGTGTAGGCGATTGGCTGATCGCCCGCGCTGGCGACAGCGAGACCCGCCTGATGGTCTTGCTGATGGTGGTCGTGGCCGCGCTCGGGTCGGTGATGAGCTCGACCGGCGTGGTCGCGATCTTCATCCCCATCGTGCTGCGCGTCGCCGCCAGCACCGGGACCGCGCCGAGCCGTCTGATGATGCCGCTCAGCGTTGCGGCGCTGATCAGCGGCATGATGACGCTGGTCGCGACGACGCCCAACCTCATCGTCAGCGGCGCGCTCACGCAGCACGGCAGCGACGCGTTCGGCTTCTTCGCGTTCACGCCCTTCGGCGTCCCCGTCCTGGCGCTCGGCATCCTGTACATGCTGTTCGCGCGCCGCTGGCTGGCCGCCGGCGGCGGCGCCGCTGCGGACGCACACCGGCCGACGCTGGCCACGTGGATCGAGCGCTATGGGCTCGCGGAGCGTGAGTACCGGGTGCGGATCGGCGCCGCCTCGCCGTTGGTCGGACGGCGCCTCGGCGACCTCGACCTGCGCGCCGTCGCGGGCGCCAACATCGTCGCCATCGAGCGCGCCGGGCGGTTCGCGCCCGCGCTCCTCCGGCCGGTCGCCGGCACCGAGCTCCAGGCCGACGATCTCCTGTTGGTCGACCTGTTCGCCCACGGCAGCACCATTGCCGCCCTGTGTCGTCATTACGCGTTGGAGGAACTGCCGCTGACCGGGGCCTACTTCAGCGATCGCGCGCAGGAGATCGGCATGGCCGAGGTGATGGTGGGTGCGGATGCGACGCTCGTCGGCGGCACGCTGATCGAGGCCCAGTTCCGCAGCCGTTTCGGTCTGACGGTGATCGGATTGCGCCGCGGCCGCGCGGTGCGCACGGGGGGGCTGCGCGAAGAGCGCCTGCGCATCGGCGATACGCTGTTGCTCGTCGGTCCCTGGAAGGAGATCGACCGCTTGCGCGGCAGCGGCGAGCTGGTGATCCTGAACCTGCCGGCGGAGCGCGACGAGGTGTTGCCGGTCACCGGGCGGGCGCCGCAGGCGATCTTCTCTCTGGCGCTGGTGGTGACCCTGATGGTCACCGGCGCCGTTCCAAACGTCCAGGCGGGCCTGATCGGCTGCCTGCTGCTCGGCGCCCTGCGCTGCACCGATCTCGACACCGCCTACCGTTCGATCCACTGGAAGAGCCTGGTGCTGATCGTCGGCATGCTGCCGTTCTCGCTCGCCCTGCAACGCACCGGCGGCGTCGATTTGGCGGCCGAGGCATTGGCCGGCGCAACCGGCAGCCTCGGCCCGCGCGCGACGCTCGCCTGCGTCTTCGCCATCACCGCCCTGCTCGGTATGTTCGTCTCCAACACGGCGACCGCCGTACTGATGGCGCCGGTGGCGCTGGCCATCGCCGACAAGTTGCAGGCGTCGCCGTATCCATTCGCGATGATCGTCGCGCTCGCCGCCTCGACAGCGTTCATGACGCCGATCTCGTCGCCGGTGAACACGCTGGTGGTCGGGCCCGGCAACTACGTCTTCGGCGATTTCGTCCGCGTCGGGGTGCCGCTCGCCGTCGTCGTGCTGCTGGTCAGCGTCCTGCTGGTGCCGCTGTTCCTGCCGCTGTAGGGGGTCAGGGCGGACCGCGGCGCCCGCGCTGCTGGTGGGCGCGGACGATGCGCGCCATCTGCGCGGCGAGGCGCGGGTCGCTCAGGGGCGGCAGGGGGATCGCTTCCATCGGCGCGCGCGGCGGCGCCACCCGCGCTGGCGGCTCAACCGGCGCCACGCGCCCGGAGACGAAGTAGACGTCGCGGATGCGCTCGGCGCCGAGCGCGGCGTTGAGCCGCTGGCGGATATCCTCCTTGGCGAACTGGAGCTCCTGCATCCACGCCGCGCCCTGCACGCGCACGGCGAGCACGCCGTCGCGCACGCTCTGCGGCTGCGCGCGCGCCGCGATGGCGGTGCCGACGACCGCGTTCCAGACCCGGTAGATGTCGAGACGGCGCTCGGGATCGAAGCGCTGCACGACCTGCTGCAGCGTGGCGGCGACGCGGTGGGGCCGCGACGGCGAGCGCGCCATGACGCGCCACGTCATACGCGGAACGCGGCAGCGAGGCCAGCCCGCCGCCGGCCCGGGGCTGTAAAAAAAACTTGACCGCCCTATATCTTGTGGTATGAGACGCGCCGAAACCACGACCGGTAGCGGAACGAGACGGGGGAAGGCGAAAATGGCTGAGCGGGCGCCGAAGCGAATCAAGGCGGAAGAGGTGGTGGAGCGGGCGCAGACCCCGGCGGCCGTCGGCGCGGGGTTGGTGGTACGACGCCATTTCACCCGGCCCGAGCAACCGGCGTTCGACGCCGTGCAATGGGAACGGCGCAGCGCGGTCATCCAGGACGAGAAGGGCAAGGTCGTCTTCGAGCAGCACGACGTCGAGATCCCCGCCGCCTGGTCGCAGTTGGCGACCAACGTCGTCGTCTCGAAGTACTTCCGCGGTGCGCTCAACAGCCCGCAGCGTGAGCAGAGCGTGCGGCAGATGATCGGCCGCGTCGTGCGCACGATCCGCGGCTGGGGCGAGGCGCAGGGCTACTTCGCGACCGCGCTGGACGCCGAGACCTTTGCGGAGGAGCTGACGCATCTCCTGGTCGAGCAGAAGGCCTCGTTCAACAGCCCGGTGTGGTTCAACGTCGGCATCGAGGCGCATCCGCAGTGCTCGGCGTGCTTCATCCTGTCGGTGGACGACACGATGGAGTCGATTCTCGGTTGGTACCGCAACGAAGGCATCATCTTCAAAGGCGGCTCGGGCTCCGGCGTCAACCTGTCGCGCATCCGCTCGTCGCGCGAGAAGCTCGCCGGCGGCGGCACCGCCTCCGGCCCGGTGTCCTTCATGAAGGCGGCGGACGCCTCGGCGGGGGTCATCAAGTCGGGCGGCAAGACGCGCCGCGCGGCGAAGATGGTCATCCTGAACGCCGACCACCCGGACATCGTCGACTTCGTGCGCTGCAAGGAAGGCGAGGAGAAGAAGGCCTGGGCGCTGATCGATGCGGGCTACGACGCCTCGCTCGACGGACCGGCCTACGGCTCGGTCTTCTTCCAGAACGCCAACAATTCGGTGCGCGCCACCGACGAGTTCATGCGCGCGGTGATCGCCGACGACGAGTGGCAGACGCGCGACGTGCTCGACGGGGCCGTCTCCTCGACCCTCAAGGCGCGCGACCTGCTGCGCTGGATCTCGGAAGCGACGCACATCTGCGGCGATCCGGGCATGCAGTTCGACACCACCATCAACGACTGGCACACCTGCCCGGCCTCGGGACGCATCAACGCCTCCAACCCGTGCTCCGAGTACATGCACCTCGACAACTCGGCCTGTAACCTGGCGTCGCTCAACCTGATCAAGTTCCTCGGCGACAACGGCGATTTCGACGTCGAGAGCTTCCGTCACGCCGTCGACATCCTGATCACCGCGCAGGACATCCTGGTCGACAACTCGAGCTATCCCACCGAGCCGATCGGCCAGAACGCGCGCGCCTTCCGCGAGCTCGGGCTCGGCTACGCCAACCTGGGCGCGGTCTTGATGTCGCTCGGCCTGCCGTACGATTCGGACGCCGGGCGCCACTACGCCGGGGCGCTCACCGCGCTGATGTGCGGCGAGGCGTACCTGCAGTCCGCCCGCGTCGCCGGGCAACTCGGCCCGTTCGCCGGCTACGCCCCCAACCGCGATGCGATGATCGGCGTGGTCGCCAAACACCGCGCGGCGACCCACAAGCTCGACTCGGCCTTCGTGCCGCTCGAGCTGCTGTCGGCCTCGCGCACCGCGTGGGACGAGGCCTATGCCGCCGGTCGCGAGCACGGCTACCGCAACTCGCAGGCGACGGTGCTGGCGCCGACGGGCACGATCGCCTTCATGATGGACTGCGACACCACCGGCGTGGAGCCGGACATCGCCCTGGTGAAGTACAAGAAGCTGGTCGGCGGCGGCATGTTGAAGATCGTCAACACGACCGTGCCGCGTTCGCTGCGGCGGCTCGGCTACGAGTCGCGCGAGGTGCAGGAGATCGTCGAGTACATCGACGATCAGGACACCATCGAGGGCGCGCCGCACCTGCGCGACGACCATCTGGCGGTGTTCGATTGCGCCTTCAAGCCGGCGCGCGGGCAGCGGTCGATCAACTACATGGGCCACCTGCGCATGATGGGCGCCGTGCAACCCTTCATCTCGGGCGCCATCTCGAAGACCATCAACATGCCGACCGATGCCTCGGTCGAGGACATCATGGAGGCCTACACGACGGCGTGGCGCCTCGGGGTCAAGGCGGTGGCGATCTACCGCGACGGCTGCAAGCGCACGCAGCCGCTCAACACGGCACGTGCCGAGAAGGCGGAGGCGGCGCCGGTGGTCGAGGCGCGCCCGGTGCGCCGGCGGTTGCCGCAGGACTGCCGCTCGATCCGGCACAAGTTCGATATCGCCGGGCACGAGGGGTACATCCACGTCGGCATGTACGACGATGGCAGCCCCGGTGAGCTGTTCATCAAGATCGCCAAGGAAGGCAGCACGATCTCGGGGCTGATGGACACCATCGGCATCCTGACCTCGATGGCGCTGCAGTACGGCGTGCCGCTCGACGTCGTCGTCAGCAAGTTCAGCCACGTCCGCTTCGAGCCCTCCGGCTTCACCAAGAACCCGGAGATCCCGATGGCGAAGTCGCTGATCGACTACATCTTCCGCTTCCTCGGGGCGAAGTTCCTCAGCCCCGATCAGCATGCGGCGGTCGGCCTGGGCCTGCCGGACCGCAGCGGCGATGCGGACCGCGCGCCGACGACGCCGGCCGGGTTGGCGGCGGAGTTGGGCCTGGTCGAGGAGCTCGGTTTCAGTCCGCAGTCGGACGCGCCGAGTTGCGCGGATTGCGGCTCGATCATGATCCGCAACGGCAGTTGCTACAAATGTCTCAACTGCGGCGCGACGAGCGGGTGCTCGTGAGGCGCTGACCGAACCGTCGAGAATTCCAGGGAGCGCCGGTGTGGCGGTGCGGTGGTGCGGGTTCCTTGGTTGTGGTGGGGTGGTGGCCGGTGGGAGCCGGCGCGGGGCGCCTTCGGG
>JBOHWA010000354.1:0-2764 GCA_050735855.1 Binatia bacterium | reverse complement strand
CCTCGAGCCCGGGCTGGAACTCGGCACCGCGCGCTCGCCGATCGCCTCGCCGGCCGGCGATTCGCTGATCCGCATCCTGCGCATCGACCCGACCCGCTTCGCGCTGCAGCTGCTCAACGCCTCCGCTTCACCCGACGGAACGCGCTACAGCGCCCGCCAGTGGGCCGAAAAGCACGGCCTGGTCGCGGCCATCAACGCCAGCCTCTACCAGACCGACTACCGCAGCAGCGTCTCGCTGATGAAGTCGCGCCAGCACACCAACAACCCCCGCCTGTCGAAACACAATGCCGTGCTGCTGTTCGATCGCCTGGACGACGGGGTGCCGCCGGTGCAGATCGTCGACCGCACCTGCCGCGACCTCGGCGCCCTGCAGCCGCACTACGGCAGCCTGGTGCAGAGCATCCGCATGATCTCCTGCCACGGCGCCAACGTCTGGAGCCCCCAACCGACCCAGTGGAGTACCGCCGCGATCGGCACCGACCGCGAGGGCCGCGTGCTCTTCATCCACATGCGCTCCCCGCTCAGCACGCACGAGCTGATCAATGCCCTGCTCGCCCTGCCCCTCGGGCTGCGCGAAACCATGTACGTCGAAGGCGGCCCGGAAGCCCAACTCTACGTCGACGCCGGCGGCGAAGCGCTCGAGTTCGTCGGCAGCCACGGCAGCAGCTTCGCCGGGTTGGAGAACAGCGCGTCCCTGCCGATTCCGAACGCCGTCGGGGTGCGGCGATTGGCTGCGCCGCACAAGTAGGCTGGATGGCGGCCGGGCCCTCGCCCGCCGTGTTCGCGAGGGGGTGCACCGTCGGCCCCCACCCCCATCCCCCGGCGCCGAGGGACCGGCGCCCTCCAAAAAAACCTTTGACAAGCGGGCTGGTTGGGCTTAAAAGGAACCGTAGTTCCGGTTTCGATATGCCGTCGACGGCCCTCAAACAATCCACTCGCGTGCTCGAATGGGTCCGCGCTCCGCAGCAGGAGCGGACCCGCGTTGCGCTGACCCGGATGCTCGATGCGGCCGAAGCCCTGGTCGCCGAGAAGGGGTTCGAGGCCGCCGGCATCGCCGAGATCGCTCAGCGCGCCGGCAGCTCGGTCGGCGGCTTTTACCGCCGCTTCCACGACAAACAGGGCATGCTGCAGGCATTGCACGAGCGCTTCTGCGAGGACGCCCGCGCCACCGCCGACCTGGCCCTGGATCCGGCCCGCTGGGTCGGGGCGCCGACCGACGAGATCATCACCGAGTTCACGGCCTTCCTGGTGCGCATCTATCGCGACCGCGAGGGACTGACGCGCGCCTTCCTGGTCTCCGGCATTGGCGACGAAACCGTTCGACAGCGAACCCGCGAGCTCATCGGCTATCTGCATACGCGTCTGCACAGCCTGCTCGCCGAGCGGCGTGCCGACATCGGCCATCCGGATCCCGAGCTGGCCATCACGATCGGCTTCAACATGATGCTCGGGGCACTCAACCACGCCATTCAACTGCAGCTCGACGAGCTCGGTCTGTTCGACGACCGCTTCGCCGGCGAGCTGCCGCGCGCATTCCTCGGCTATCTGGGCGTGCGCGCCACACCATCCAATCCGTAAGGGGGCCCCACGATGAATGCACCACTCGAGCGCCTGCATGCCGACCCGCCGGTCGAGCAGTTCCGCGTCCCGCAGGATCTTGCGTACAACTGGGAGTACGACGCGACGCGCAGCAAGCTCATGCGCCTGTACGAGAATGCCAAGCGCGATCAGTGGAACTCCACCACCCGGCTCGACTGGTCGATCGACGTCGACCCCGAATCCGAGCTGGTCCCCGACATGGCGATCGGCATCTGGGGCACGCCGATGTGGGACAAGCTGACCGCACGCGAGCGCCAGCGCCTGCGCCACGAGGCGATCACCTGGCAGCTCTGCCAGTTCCTGCACGGCGAGCAGGGCGCCCTGCTGGCGACGGCGCAGATCGTCGACACCGTACCGTGGTACGAGGCCAAGCAGTACGGCGCCACCCAGGTGATGGACGAGGCGCGCCACGTCGAGGTCTACCGCCGCTTCGTGCAGGAGAAGCTGCAGCACGAATATCCGGTCAATCCCGAGCTCAAGAAGCTGCTCGACCTGATCCTCAGCGACGCCCGCTGGGACTTCAAGTTTCTCGGCATGCAGATCATGGTCGAGGGCCTCGCCCTCGCCGCGTTCAGCACCATGCGCGATACGACCAACAACGCCCTGCTGCGCGATCTCACCCAGGCGGTGATCGAGGACGAGTCTCGTCACGTCGCCTTCGGCGTCCTGTCGCTGCGCGAGCACCTCGCCGACATCAACGAACGGGACCGCACCGAGCGCGAGGACTTCGTCTACGAAGCGGCCGTGCTGATGCGCGACCGCATCCTCAACCGCGACGTCTGGGCGGCGATGGACCTCGACGTCGAGGCGTGCGTCGCCGCGGCGATGGCATCGCCGATCTCATGCGAGTTCCGCCGCCGCCTGTTTTCAAAGATCGTTCCCAACGTGAAGAGCCTGGGGCTGCTCTCGGACCGCCAGCGCGTCCGCTTCGAGGCCCTCGGTATCCTCGAGTTCGAGCACGAGACGACGTCGGATCAGGATCATCTGAACTGAGCGTTCGCCGGTAAGGGTCGGTCGCGGGAGAGAGGCAGGTCGTCGGTGCTGGGAGATACTCTCTTTGGCGTCAAGCCGCCTGCGGGAGTCGGCGGAATTTGGTGCCGTCGAAATCGGTATCGGTTTTGAGCATGCCGTAGATGGCATGGAGGAGCTTGCGCATGACCGCGAC
>JBOHWA010000353.1:0-10146 GCA_050735855.1 Binatia bacterium | reverse complement strand
GAGCACCCCGCCCGCCATCCCCCGGCGCCGAGAGCCCGGCGCCCTCCAGTCAGGCACCGAAGATGCGCAGCGCCGTCTGGCGGCCGCGCAGGACGACGGTCTCGTACGGCGCCAGGGACAGGGCGCTGCCGCTGGCGTCGGCGAGCGCGAAGGTGGCCTCGGAGACCAGCACCGTGCAGCCGCGTTCCTTGCAGAGCTCCTGCAGGCGGGCGGCGATGTTCACCGTGTCGCCGATGACGGTGTACTCGAGGCGGTCCTCGGCGCCGATGGTGCCGGCCAGCACCTCGCCGCTGTCCACCCCGACCCGAATGGCGAGCGCATCGTGGCCGTCCTCGCCGCGCCGGCGGTTGAGCGCCCCGAGCTGCCCCGGCATGCCGAGCGCGCAGCGAATGGCGGCGGCCGCGGCGCGCTGGCGGGCCGGCAGGTCCTGTTCGCCGAAGAGGCCGAAGACCACCAGCACGCCGTCGCCGAGAAACTTGTCGACGAAGCCGCCGCAGGTGCGCACCCAATCGGAGATGGCGGAGAAGTAGGCGTTGAGCGTCGCCACCACGGCGTCGGGCGCCAGGCGCTCGGCGATCGAGGTGAAGCCGCGGAGATCGCAGAACAGGACGGTGGCGGCGCGCAGCTCGCCGCCGAGGTGCAGCTCGCCGGTGAGCAGAAGGTCGCGCACGGCGGGCTCGACGACGCGGCCGAAGGTCTGCAGGATGCGCTGGTTGTCCTGCAGCGCGGTGGCCATCGCGTTGACGCCGTCCTCGAGCACGCCGACCTCGTCGCTGGCGCCGGGCTGGACGCGGGCGGTCAGATCGCCGCCCTGGATGCGGCGCAGCACCGCGGCCGCCGTGGTCAGCGGTTTGGTGAGGGTGCGCGCCAGCAGCAGCGTGAAGCTGATGCCGAGGGCGATATAGATGAAGAAGGTGATCTGGCTGGCGGCGGTCAGCGCCGGCAGCACGTCCGCGGCGCTCATGCCGGTGGCGACGCGCGCCGTGGCGGCGCGGATGAGGCCGAGGACGGTGAACAGCGGGGTGAACGCCACCGCCAGCAGAAAGACGATCAGCCGGGCGCGCACGCCGAGCGCGACCGAGCCGGGCACCTCGGCGATGCGGCCGGCGGGGAAGATGCGCGGGATGACCATGGTGCGGAACAGCCAGTCGAGCAGCAGGTAGGTCGTGGTGGCGGCGAGGAAGCCGTTGACCAGGGGCGAGAAGATGTGTTGCGAGGCGAGATCCGGCGACCAGTGCCCGAAGTGGTAGACGGTGACCAGCGGGAAGGCGGCGGCGCTCACCAGCCAGGGAAGGAAGCCGATGGCGGCCATCACCAACGGGGCGTTGACCGTGCGGCGCTGTACCAGCGGCGACGCCGTCTCGCTGGCGTCGCAGCGGAAGTGGGTGACGATCGGCCAGACGTACCAGCCGAGGGCGAGGGTCGCGGCGGGGTAGACGACCGCCTGGTAGTAGGGCAGCAGCAGCAGGTCGTGGTCGCGCACGGCGATGGCGAACTCGCTCATGCTGCGCATCAGGCCGACCGTCACCATCGTCATCGCCGACGCGAGCACGTTGGCCGCCAGCGCGATCAGCGCGCCGAGCAGGACCCAGGTGGGGACCGTCTCACGCTGTTTCATCGGGGGCCTGGCGCGGCTTGGCGAAGACATATGCCACGCCGATGCTGAGGCCATAGAGGATGAGCAGCGGGCCGGCCATCAGCACCTGTGAGGCGATGTCGGGACCGGGCGTGAGGACGGCGGCGAGAATGAAAATGAAGAGCACGGCGTAGCGCGTGTAGCCGAGCATCATCTGATGGGTGACCACGCCGAGGCGGGCGAGGAAGAAGGTCACGACCGGCAGCTCGAACGTCAGACCGAAGGCGAGCAGCATGCGGGCGGTGAACGAGAGATACTCGCTGATACGGATCGACGGCGAGACGCCGATGGTCTGATACTCTTCGATGAAGAAGCGGTAGCCGACCGGCAGGACGACCTTGTAGCAGAACGCCGCACCGAGCAGGAAAAACAGCGTGGCGAAGACGACGAACGGCCGCGCGTAGCGCTTCTCCTGGTCGTAGAGCCCCGGGGCGACGAACATCCATCCCTGGTAGAAGAGCATCGGGCTGGCGATGAAGATGGCGGCGATGAACGACACCTTGAGCTTGGTGAAGAACGCTTCGGCGACGCCGGTGCCGATCAACTCGACGTGCGACTGATCGATGGCCAGCAGCGGTCGGGACAGGATGTCGAACAGCACGTCGGCGAAATTGTAGGTGCCGACGAAGACCACCATGATCGCGAGGAGGGCCTTGATCAGCCGCCAGCGCAACTCTTCGAGATGCGCCGTCAGCGGCATCTGGACGTCAGCCATCGGTGCCGCGGGAAGGAGAACTCGCGCCGCCGCCTACTCGCGCGGCGGCTCCGATGGGGGCGCGGGCGCGTCGGCAGCCGCGACGTCTGCGGCCGCGCCCGTCGAGGGGGCGGCCGCCGGTGCGGCGACCTGCTGCTTGGGCTCGGCGCCGGGCGGCTTGGCCTGCGACGCGCCTTTCAGGCGCGCGGCGCGATCGACGTCGCGTGCCTCGCGCTCGATCATGGTCTGCGCGCTGCGCAACTCGTCGGTGAGGTCGGCCGTCGCCTTGCGGAACTCGGCCAGACCCTTGCCCAGGGTGCGGGCGACATCCGGCAGGCGCTTGGGACCGAGGACGATCAACGCCACGACCAGGATCACCAGCAGTTCCGGAATGCCGATACCGAACATCAACGCCCTCAGGCGGGACGCTAGAGCAAGGGTACTGGGGTGTCAAACTTTGCTCATCCGCCGTATGGTGGAACCCGGCAGCCCCGATGCGCATTCGCTGAGTTCCCATGGCCACCGGCATCGTCCTCGACCCGCGCTACATGGCGCACGATCCCGGGCGCGGGCACCCCGAGCGCCCCGAACGCATCGGTGTGCTGCTGCCGGCCCTGCTCGAACCGCCGGACCTGCAGCGCGTTGAACCGCGCCTGGCGACCGCCGAGGAGATCACGCTGGTGCACCGCGCCGGGCACTTCGATCACGTCGCACAGACCCGCGGCGTCGGGCACTACGCCTTCGATGCCGACACGCCGGCGTGCGCCGACTCGTTCGACACCGCCTGTCTGGCGGTCGGCGGGCTGCTCGCGCTGCTCGACGAGGTGGTCGCCGGCCGGCTCGACAACGGCTTCGCCGTCGTCCGCCCGCCCGGCCACCACGCCGAGCCCGACCGCGCCATGGGCTTCTGCCTGTTCAACAACGTCGCCATCGGCGCCGCCTATCTGCGCGCCCGCTATGGGCTCGAGCGGGTGCTGGTGGTCGACTGGGACGTGCACCACGGCAACGGCACGCAGCACGCGTTCGAGCGCGATCCCGGCGTGCTCTACGCCTCGACCCACCGCTATCCGTTCTACCCGGGCACCGGTGCCCTGGACGAGATCGGCGCCGGCGACGGGGCCGGGTTCACCGTCAATCTGCCCTTCCCCGGCGGCTTCGGCGACGCCGAGTATCTCGACGCCTTCCACACCGTGCTCGAGCCGATCGCGCTGCAGTACGAGCCGCAGATGGTGCTCATCTCCGCCGGCTTCGATCCGCACCACCGCGATCCACTTGGCGGCATGGCGGTGACCGAGGCCGGTTTCGCCGCCATGACCCGCTCGCTGCTCGACGTCGCCGAACGCGTCGCCGGCGGCCGCTGCGTCGCCGTGCTGGAAGGCGGCTACGACCTGCGCGCCATGCGCGACTCCGCCACGACGGTGCTCAACGAGCTGCGCGGCGCCGGCGCGCCGGATCTGCCGCCGTCGGCACCGAGTTGCGCCCGGCCGATTCTCGATGCCGTGCGCCGCGCCCAGCGCGACTTCTGGACGTTCTAGTCGTCGCCGGCAAAGAGCGGGCGGGCCGCCCGCGCTCCCAGCGCGAGCGCCACGACCTCGAAGTCGGCCAACCGCTGTTCGCGAGCTGGGGTTGGTCGCCACCCACGGGGCAGGGCGCTCTGGCCTGGGAGCGCGGGCGGCCCGCCCGCTCTTTGCCCACAACGACTAGAAGTCGTTGCGCATGAACTCGAGAGCTGACGGCTGTGCTTCGCCGCCGGCTTCGCGGCCCTTGACCAGCTGCACGGCCGGAATCGCGCCGGGGGCCGGCTCGGTGCCCTCGCGGAAGCACTCGAGGCGCGCGCCGGAGCCGCCGCGCACGCCGGTCGACGGATCGACGTTGACGCACTTCAGCCCGTCGGGGATCGGGAACTCCGCCGGCGGCATATCCTGCAGCGCCACCTCCATGAACGACTTCCAGATCGGCGCCGCGATCTTGCCGCCGGTCTCCTTCGGTCCGATCGGCCGCTTGTTGTCGAAGCCGAGCCACACCGCGGCGAGGAGTTGCGGCGTGTAGCCGACGAACCAGGCGTCGTTGAGGTCGTTGGTGGTGCCGGTCTTCCCCGCCGTCGGCTGCGCCAGCCCCTTGGCGCGTGTGCCGGTGCCGCGCTCGACCACGTCCTGCAGCATGCTGGTGATCATGTACGCCGTGGTCGCCGGGATGGCCTGCGCCAGGGCCGGCTCGCTGTGCTCGAGCACCTGGCCCTGGGCGTCGGTGATCTCGGTGATGGTGACCGGCAGCGGCCGCAGGCCGTTGTTGGCCAGGGTGGCGTAGGCGACCGCCAGTTCGAGCGGTGTGACCTCGGTGGTGCCGAGGGCGATCGACAGATTGCGCGGCAGGTTGTCGGGCAGCCCGAAGCGCGGCAGGTAGTCGATCAGGTACTTCACGCCGATGCGGTCGGCGAGCTTGACGGTGACGACGTTGCGCGACTTGGCCAGCGCCGTGCGCAACGAGGTGGGGCCGAAGTACTTCTTCTCGAAGTTCTGCGGCGTCCACACCCGCCCGTTGTCGCTGTATGAGATCGGCTCGTCGATGATGACCGACGCCGGGGTGAAGTGCCGGTCGAGCGCGGCCGCGTAGACCAGCGGCTTGAACGACGAGCCCGGCTGGCGCTTGGCCTGGGTGGCGCGATTGAAATGGCTGCGCTCGAAGTCGTAACCGCCGACCATGGCGCGCACGAAGCCGGTGTGCTGGTCGAGCGCCACCAGCGCGCCTTCGATGGTGGGGCTGGGGTCGTATTCGAAGTGCAGCGGCTCGTCCGCCTCGCTCACCACGCGCACGCGGATGAGATCGCCGAGCTGCAAGGCGTCGGGTTTCTTGCCCTTGGCGGCGGGGATGGTGAGATCGCCGGCGAAGGGGCCGACCTGGACGCGCCCGCCGGCACCGCGCACCGCCATGACGATGCCCTCGTAGCTGAAGGCCGGGTCGGGGGTGTCCATGCCCTTGAAGCCCTGCGCCTGCACGCGCAGATAGTTGTCGCGCTGCTCGTGGTCCATGTTGCGGTAGGCGGCGCGGAAGCCGCCGAGCCGCGTCGACAGCGCCTCGATGCCGGCGCGCAGCGCCGCCTCGGCGGCGACCTGCATGCGCCGGTCGACGGTGGTGTGGACGCGCAGCCCGAGCTCGTAGAGGGCGGTGCGCCCGTAGCGCTCCTCGAGCAGGCGGCGCACGTGCTCGACGAAGTACGGCGCCGCCTGGAAGCTGCCCTTGCGGCTGGCCAGCGCGATCGGCTCGCTGAGCGCCGCGTCGCGCCCGGCGCGCTCGATGAAGCCGTTCTCGTACATGCGCGTCAGCACGTAGCGCTGACGGCCCTTGGCCTCCGGCCAATGCGTGTAGGGCGAGTAGCGGCTCGGCGCCTGCGGCAGGCCGGCCATCATCGCGGCTTCGCCGACGTCGACGTCGGCGATGTCCTTGCCGAAGTATTCGCGCGCCGCAGCGGCGACGCCGTACGCGCCGCTGCCGAGGTAGATATGGTTGAGGTACAGCTCGAGGATCTGGTCCTTGCTGAGCTCCTGCTCGAGCCGGAACGAGAGGATGATCTCCTTGAGTTTGCGCTCGTAGCTCTTCTGCGGGCTGAGCAGCACCGACTTCACCACCTGCTGGGTGATCGTACTGCCGCCCTGCACCTTGCCGCCTGCCATCACGTTGTTGACGAAGGCGCGCAGGATGCCGGTCGCGTCGATGCCGCCGTGGTCATAGAAGCGGTCGTCCTCGGCGGCGATGAACGCCTGGCGCACGTGCACCGGGATGCGGTCGAGCGGCACCAGGTAGCGCTTCTGCGAGTAAAACTCGCCAATGACGGTGCCGTCGGCGGCGAAGATCTGTGTCGTCACGGGCGGCTGGTAGGAGACGGCCGCGTCGATCGACGGCAGGTCGCTCGTGATCTCCCGGTACACGAACGCAGCCGCCGCCAACCCCACCACGACGACCACGGCGATCGCTCCCAGGAACAGGCGCCGCACCACGAGGAAGGGGCGCCGCCGCGTTCGCCGTATGGCCATGCTGGCAGGACGATAGCGGGGTGGGCGCGGGAGTCAAGCAACAGCGGAGCCTTGCACGCCTCGGCGGCGCCACTATGGTGCGGCGCCATGACCCGCGCCGCCAAGGCCGCTCGCATCCAGGCGATGCTCGCCGAGCTGTATCCGGACGCGCCGATCCCGCTCGACCACCGCGACCCGTACACGCTGCTGATCGCGGTGCTGCTCTCGGCGCAGTGCACCGACGCGCGGGTCAACCAGGTCACCCCGGCCCTGTTCGCCCGCGCCGCGACGCCGGCGGCGATGGCGCGCCTGAGCGAGGGGCAGATCCTGACGCTGATCCGTTCGTGTGGCCTGGCACCTGCCAAAGCGAAGGCGATCCGCGCGCTCTCGCAGCTGCTGGTCGCGCGGCACGACGGACGCGTCCCGCAGAGTTTCGCCGAGCTCGAAGCGCTGCCCGGCGTCGGACACAAGACCGCCAGCGTGGTGATGGCGCAGGCCTTCGGCCAGCCGGCGTTTCCGGTCGACACCCACATCCACCGCCTGGCGGCGCGCTGGGGCCTGTCGCCCGGGACGACCGTCGAGCGCACCGAACGCGATCTGAAGCGCCTGTTCCCGATCGAGGCGTGGAACGCGCTGCACCTGCAGCTGATCTACTTCGGCCGCCAGCACTGCCCGGCGCTGCGCCACGACCTGACCGCGTGCCCGATCTGCTCGTGGGCCGCGTCGAAGACACGCATCAGGGCGGAGATGGGGGCGCGGCGGCGCTGAGCGTCAGACCGCGCCGCCCGACCGGGAGGGCGGGGCTCCCGCCGAGCCTGCCTCTCCATCGCGCAGATGCGTGATGCAATTGAGCGCCTCGACGGTCCATCGTCCGCTCGGCAGTCCAGCCTCGACCACGGTCAGCGAGGCGTTGTGCCAGCCCCCGGCGGCACTGGCCCCGTCGGGCAGATGCAGGTGGCGCGCCGCGATCGCGTGGCACACCAGGCCGTGCGTGACCACCGCCAGGTTGCCGGGCGTCGCGGCGTGCAGCCGCACGACCGTGGCCCAGGCGCGATCGACGCGGGCGTGAAACTCGACCCAGGTCTCGCCCCCCGGCGGTTCGTAGTCCGGCGCGAGGATGTTGACGCCCAACGCCGCATACGTCTGTCCGCGCACGTCGCCGTAGTTGCGCTCCTGCAGGTCCGCATCGAACGACAACGGCGCTTCAGTCGCCGCCTGCACCTGTTCGGCGGTCATTGCGGCGCGCGCCAGGTCGCTCGACAGAATCGCCGCCACGCCCATCCCCGCCAGCCGCGCCGCCAGGCGTCGGGCCTGGCCGAGTCCGTGCGGGCTGAGCGGAATCTCCGGCGTCTGGACGATGCGCGCCGCGTTCGACGCCGTCTCGCCGTGGCGGATGAGGAGGATCGACATGTGCGCGGACCATACGGAGCGGGCGCGGTCCGTTCAAGCACCACGGTTCGCAGATGCGCCGGGCGGCGGCTTGGTGTAAGGTCCGCGCCGATGCCGACCCTGACGATCAACGGCGCCGACCTGGTCTACGAGGACGTCGGCCACGGTTCCCGCGCCTTCGTGCTGGTGCACGGCTTCACCGGCTTTCGCGACGACTTCCGCGAGCGATTGCCCGCCCTCGCGGCGCTCGGCCGTACGATCATCTACGACCACCGCGGCCATGGTGAGTCGGCCAACACCGGCGACGCGGCAAGCTACACCTTCGCCCAGCTGGTCGACGATCTGGGCACCCTGCTCGACGCGCTCGACATCGCGCGCTGCGATCTGCTCGGCCATTCGATGGGCGGCATGCTGGCGCTGCGCTTCGCGCTCGCCCGTCCGCAGCGGGTGGCGTCGCTGGTGCTCATGGATACCGCCGCCCGCACCCCCGACCACATGCCGCGCGCGCCGATGGCCGCCGCCGGCGCCATCGCGCGCTCCGACGGCATGGCGACCCTCGCCGCCCTGATGCGCGGCCGCGCCGGGGATGATCCGCGCCGCCCCCAGGCCGAGCGCCGCCTGGAGGAGGCCTGGGGTGACGAGTTCTGGGAACGGCGGCGCCGCCGGTTGGAGGCGATGGACCCCGAAGGGTTCGCGCCGCTGGCGCTCGAGTTGGTCGATCAGCCGCCGCTGACCCCTCGCCTGGCCGAGATCGCCTGCCCGACGACGGTGCTGGTCGGAGCGGAGGACATCGGCTTCATCGCTGCATCCAACGAGCTCGTCGCCGGGATCCCCGGCGCGACCCTGGTGACCATCCCCGACGCCGCCCACAGCCCGCAGATCGAGAACCCCGACGCCTGGCAGACCGCGATCGCCGCCCACCTCGCGCGCGTACGGTAGGCCTCGCGACGCGGAGAAGAGCGGGCGAGCCGCCCGCGCTCCCAGGGGGGAGCGTCTGCCTCCAGTGCAACGTCCAACCCCGGCTGGCGAGCCGGGGTTGCTCGCTCCTTGGAGTCCGAGGCGCTCCGGCGCGGCAACGCGCGCGGCGCAACCCGCCTCAGTCGACGACGCGCGGGACGAGCGGGAAGCGCCAGCCGCGCGGCGGGGTGAAGCGGCGCCAGGCGCCCTCCGCCAGCGCCAGGCGGTCGGCGATGGCCAGCAGCACGACCGGGTGGTGGCCAAAGCCCAGGTGGCTGCTCTCCACCTCGAGGCTCTCGCTCTGCGGTCCCGGCGCCGTCCGGCAACTGTCGCCGGCGGCGATGCCGTCGCTGCGGCTGAAGATCGCGGTGGTCGGCACCGGCAGCGGCTCGCGCAGGCGGGCGCGGATGTCGCTGGTGTCGGGCACCGCCGTGCGCCGGCCGGCGCGCGAGCGCAGGAAGCGCGGCACGTTGACCGCGTCGAGATCGGCGAACGGACTGGCCAGGGTGATCACCTGCCGCACCTGGTCCGGCACGGCGCGCGACAGTTCGCGCGCGTAGATGCCGCCCAGGCTCCAGCCGACCAGGCTGACGCGGCGCTCCCCGTAGCGCTGGTGGAGATCCTGCACGCGGGCGAGCAGGGCGGCGATCACCGCCTCGCTCGGGCCGAGGTTGCGACCCTGCTTCCAGCCATGCGCCGCGTAGCCCTTGTCGCGCAGGAAGCGGCGCAGCGTGCGGGTGGAAAAATCGCCCGCCATGAAGCCGGGCAGGACCAGCACCGGGTGGCCGTCGCCCGTCGGGGCGCGGCGCAGCAGCGGATAGGCGGGCAGCAGCGCTGCCAGTTCAAGCAGGGCGCGGCCTTCGAGCAGCAGCAGGCCGCGCCGGGGCGGCGCGATACGGGCGGCAGGCATATCGGTTCCTCGTGTGCGTGACGGATGTCGGTGCGAATCGGCCCTGGCGGGCGCCCTTCGGCAGGCGCAGGGCGAACGGAGCATGGACCATCGCCCGCCACGGTCATTCTGTCACCTGTGGGGGTACTAGCAATGCCGCCACCGTGGATCGAGGGAAAAATGACGCGTCGCATTACCGAAAGATCTGCGCTAGGCAAAATGGGATGGGGCGAACGCGACGCGAAGGTGGGCGGCGGGAGTTGGCGCGGGCGTGACCGCGGGGCGTGACAGCGCCGCCGGTGGCGGTCGGGCGGCGGTCTTCGTCGGTCGGGAGCGCGAGCTCGGTGAGCTGCGCGCCGGCTTGGACGATGCGCTGGCCGGGCGCGGCCGGCTGTTCCTCATCGCCGGCGATGCCGGCATCGGCAAGACGCGGCTGGCGCACGAGATCCACGCGGTCGCCGAAGCGGCGGGGGCGCGGGTCCGCTGGGCGCGCTGCTGGGAAGGCGGCGGGGCGCCGGCGTTCTGGCCCTGGATCGTGCTGCTGCGCGCGGCGCTGCGCGAATGCGACACC
>JBOHWA010000352.1:0-2908 GCA_050735855.1 Binatia bacterium | reverse complement strand
CGTCGGCCTCGCCGCCGTCGGCGCCGAGCCGCCGCGCCGTCTTCGGCGCCAGGCCGAGCAGCGCCTTGATCGCACTGCCGGTGCGGCTGCGGGCGCGCAGCTCGAGCACCTGACCGAGCAGCACCAGCACGATGATCACCGCCGCCGCCTCGAAGTAGAGCGGCACGCTGTCGCCGTGGCCGCGCACGGTGGCCGGGAAGAGCCCCGGCAGGGCGGTCGCCACCAGGCTGTAGACGTAGGCGACGCCGACCCCGAGGGCGATGAGGGTGAACATGTTGAGGTGGCGGCTGCGCAAGGACTGCCAGCCGCGCGCGAAGAAGGGCGCGCCGGCCCACAGCACCACCGGCGTGGCGAGCGCCGCCTGGAGCCAGGCCAACCGCCCCGGCGACAGGGCGTGCTGCAGCGGCTGGCCGGGGATCATCTCCGACATCGCCAGGATGAAGAGCGGCACGGTCGGCAGCAGGCTGAGCCAGAGGCGGCGCGTCATGTCGACCAGCTCGGGATTCGGCTCGTCGGCCGCGCTGACGGTGCGCGGCTCGAGCGCCATGCCGCAGATCGGACAGACGCCGGGCGCGTCGCGCACCACCTCCGGATGCATCGGGCAGGTGTAGGTCGTACGCGTCGCCGCGCTCGGCACCGCCGGCTCGAGCGCCATGCCGCACTTGGGACAGGCGCCGGGCCGGTCGGCGCGCACCTCGGGGTCCATCGGGCAGACGTAGGCGGCGGCGGGCGCCGGCGGCGCCGTCTGGCGGTGCTCGCCGCGCAGGTAGTGGGCGGGATCGGCGGCGAACTTCTCGCGGCAGCGCGGGTTGCAGAAGCCGTAGGTCGCCCCCTGGTGGACGACCGTGCCACCCTTGGGGGCGACGGGATCGACCGTCATGCCACAGACCGGATCGGTGGCGCTCATCGCGGCGGAGGATAGAGGACGGAGGCGGAGGGCGGAAGCGTCGCGCGTGATGCACTTTGGGTGGCCAAGCCCCTGAGGTCCGTGGTGCCGGAGGTGGTGCGGCGGGGGGCTCGCGGCGAGCACGGCGCCGAGGGCCCGGCGCCCTCCAGTGTCGTGTCGCCGTGGTCGTCCAAGCGGCGCCCGCACAGGGCGTGCTCGCCGCGGGCGAATCGATCGCCGCACGCGCGCCGGCCGCGCAATCGGGGTTTGCCGATCGCCGCTGGCGCGACATATACGGCGCGCCATGACTCGCACCCTCCTGACGGCCCTCCTGCTGCTCGCCGGCTGCGCCACGCGACCGCCGGCGCATGATCACGCGCCGGCGACCGCCGCCGCGCCACCACCGCTGTACGACAACCTCGGCAGCCATACGCACACGGTCAGCTGCAGCGCCGCGGCACAGGCGTACTTCGACCAGGGCCTGCGCCTGATCTACGCCTTCAACCACGACGAGGCGCAGCGGTCGTTCGAGGAAGCGGCACGCCTCGACCCGAACTGCGCCATGGCCTTCTGGGGCGAGGCGTTGGCGCTGGGGCCGAACATCAACCTGCCGATCGACGCGCCGCGCGGCGCCGCGGCGCAGATCGCCATCACCCAGGCGGTCGCGCTGGCGCCGCACGCCAGCGCCAAGGAGCAGGCCTACATCGCGGCGCTCGCCAAGCGCTACTCGGCCGATGCGAGCGCCGACCGCAAGGCGCATGACCGCGCCTACGCCGAGGCCATGCGCGACGTGGCACGCACCTACCCCGACGACACCGACGCGGCGACGCTGTACGCCGAGTCGATGATGGATCTGCGCCCATGGGACCTGTGGGCCGCCGACGGCACGCCCTACCCGGGCACCGTCGAGATCGTCACCACGCTCGAGGCCGTCATGATCAGGGATCCCAACCACCCCGGCGCCAACCACTACTACATCCACGCCATCGAGCAGTCGCAACAGCCGGAGAAGGGCCTGCCCAGCGCGCAGCGGCTGCCCGGGCTGGTGCCCGGCGCCGGGCATCTGGTGCACATGCCGTCGCACATCTACATGCGCACCGGGCGCTACAGCGACGCGGCCGTCGCCAACCAGCGCGCCATCGTCGTCGACGAGCAGTACCTCGCCGCCGCGCAGCCGACCGGCGTCTACCCGATGATGTACTACCCGCACAACATCCACTTCCTCTGGGCCGCGGCGAGCATGGAGGGACGCAGCGCCGACGCGATCGGCGCCGCGCGCCTGCTGGGCACCAAGGTACCGCCCGAGATGGCGCGCGAGATGCCGATGGTCGAGTACTTCATGCCGACCACGTACTTCGCGCTGCTGCGCTTCGGCCAGTGGGACGCGATGCTGGCCGAGCCGGCGCCGCCGCCCGACCTGCTCTACCTCACCGCCATGTGGCACTACGCGCGCGGCATCGCCTTCGCCGCCCAGGGCCGGTCCGGGCAGGCCGACGCGGAGCTCGCCGCCTTCGAGCACGTGGCGGCGCACATTCCGCCCGATCGCATCGTCGGCGACAATCAGCCGGCCGGCGGCCTGCTGCACCTGGCCGCGATCGCGCTGCGCGGCGACATCGCCGCCCGCCAGGGGCACTTCGCCCGCGCCGTGCCTCTGCTCGAGGAAGCCGTGCGCCTGCAGGATGCCCTGCCCTACATGGAGCCGCCGCCGTGGTACTTCCCGCAACGCCAGGCGCTCGGCGCCGCACTGCTCGCCGCCGGCAAACCGGCCCAGGCCGAAGCGGTCTACCGCGAGGACCTGCGCCTCAACCCGAACAACGGCTGGTCGCTGTTCGGTCTCGCCGAGAGCCTGCGCGCGCAGCGCAAAACGAAGGACGCGGCCGAGGTCGAGGCGCAGTTCAAGACCGCGTGGACGCGCGCCGACGTCACACTGAACGCGTCGCGGTTCTGAATTTCACCAAAGAGACACAGAGGGACAGAGAAAAGGAAAGAGAAGAGTTCACCGCGGAGACGCGGAGGCGCGGA
>JBOHWA010000351.1:0-1658 GCA_050735855.1 Binatia bacterium | reverse complement strand
GCTGCTGCCGCTGCGCAGCGGCTCCGCCGTCGCCCGGGCCTACCAGCCGATGGTCGACGACGCCTGGGTCGAGACCTTCGATCGCCTGCGCCAGACGACGCCGCCGCAGGCGATCGTCAATGTGTGGTGGGACTACGGCTACTGGGCCCAGTACTACGCCGAGCGCCCGGTCAGCGCCGACGGCGCCACGCTGCTGACCCACGTCCCGCATTGGCTGGCGCGCGCCCAGACCGCCGCCAGCGAGGCGGAGCTGCTCGGCTTGCTGCGCATGCTCGATTGCGCCTCGGAGGCAATGCCGCTGCCCGAGGGCAAGCGCGGCGCCCTCGGACAGCTGGTCGAGCACGGGCTCGGCGAGCTGGCGGCGTACAACACCGTGGTGACGCTGGCCAGTCTCGACCGCACCGCCGCCGATGCCCACCTCGCCGGCCTCGGCCTCGATCCGGCGGCGCGCGCGGCGGTGCTCGCCGCGACGCATTGCGAACCACCGCCGGCGCATCTGGTGCTGAGCAGCGCGCAGGCCAACATGTCGGGGTGGTGGCACCTCGGCCGTTGGGACCCCAACCGCGCCTACCTGGCGCACGGGTTGGCCAAGGGCGACAAGGCCGCCGCGCTGGCCGCCCTCACCGGCGAGCTCGGCTATCCGCCGGACGAAGCGGCGCGCCTCTACGAGACCGCCCGCGCCCTGCAGTCGGATGCGGAGAGGAACCTGTTCGCCTCACCGCCGCAGTTGCTGCTGACCGCCGCCTGGGTGCCGTGTGCCGCGGTCGAGGACGGCCAGCGGCGCTGCACGCTCAACCTGCGCGACCGCCGCGGCGCCACCGTCGTCGACGTCCACTACCCCGCCAGCGATCCGCTGCGCGCCCGCTTGAACGTCACCCACCCGGGCGCCGCCCAGCCGACCGAAACCGCGCCAGGCCTCCTGCTGGTCGCCGGCGCGGACGACCTGCAGCGCGCCCCGCGCCTGTCGACCGCCGATCCGGAGCGCGCCGTGTTGATCGACGCGCGCCAGCACCGCGCGCTGGTCGGCACCCTGGGCGCGATCGACTCGCTCTACACCCGCCTGATGTTCCTCGACGGCCTCGGCGTCAGCCGCCTGCACAAGGTCGACGACCGCAAGAGCCCGCGCGGCGAACGCGTCGTCACCTGGTCGATCGACTGGTGAGTCGAAGGGCGGGATGCTTCACCACAGAGGGACGGAGACACAGAGAAGAAAAGAATTTCAACGCGGAGACGCGGAGGGCGCAGAGGTGGGATGCGTGAAATGCACCAACTCTTGTCGGCATTGACGATTGGGTTTCGGAAGGGACATCGCCAGCAGGCGTTCTCCGTGTCCTCAGCGCCCTCCGCGCCTCCGCGTTGAGATCCTTGCGTCAGATCAAGGTTAGCTTCACGACCGGACGACGTGCGCCGCGGCTGATCGCGAAGTCAGCGATCTCCGTGTTTCGGTGCCTCTGTGGTGAAATCCCCCTCGCCAAAACGCGCTATCGCCCCATCGCCAGCAGCGCTTCGCAGGCTGCCACCACCGCCGCCGCCGCGTCGGGGCGCGCGTGCGCGCGGATGCGTGCCTGCTGGGCGCGCCAGGCGGCGGGGTCGCGCAGCTGCTGCGCGAGCGGCGCGGCCAGCGCTGGCGCGTCCCAGGCCGCTTCGCGCACCCACGC
>JBOHWA010000350.1:0-2908 GCA_050735855.1 Binatia bacterium | reverse complement strand
ACGTCGAGCGGCGCGGCGGTGTCGACCGGTGTCAGCTCGGCCAGCCGCCGCAGCAGCGCGGCGTGGTCGCGGGTGAACGGCACGGCGATCTGCGGCTGGTGGGCGGCGGCGATGAGCAGCGCCTCGTCGTCGCTGCCGAGTGCCGTGACGCGCGCGCGCAAGGTCGCGCGGGCCAGGTCGAAGCGCGTCTGCCGCCCTTCGCGCGCCTGCATGCTGGCGGACAGGTCGAGGACGAACACGGTGCGGGTGGGCGCGGCGGCGCCGGGGCGGTCGTCCAGGTAGGGGTCGGCCAATCCGGCGATGAGCAGGGCGAGCAGCGCGCACTGCAGGACGAAGAGCCAGTCGGGTTGGAAGCGCGAGGCGCGCGCCGCCGAGGCGGGAATGGTGCGCCAGAGGAGGAGCGACGGCACGTCGAGCTGGCGTCGCGTGCGTTGCCACAGGTAGAGCGCGATGAGGATCGCGAACAGACCGGCGAGCCACCAGGCGCCCGGGTTGATGAACTGCAGCATCACTGCAGCAGGCCGGCGCGCGGCATCGCGCCCAGCACGCAGGCAGCCAGTCCGGCGCCGCTGTCCGCGGTGGCGAAGCCGATGGCGCGCGCGGCGCACCAGCGCTGCAGCTCGTCGAGATGGGCGGCGAGCGCCTCGCGGTAGCGTTGCCGATGCGCGGCGCTGAGCTCGACGATGCGCTCGGTGCCGGACTCGGCGTCGCGCAGCCGCACGAGCCCACCGCCGGGGCCTGGGTCGCGCTCTTCGGGGCCGAGGACGCGCAGCGCGAGGACGTGGTAGCGCCGTGCCAGCAGCAGATCGAGCCCGCGTTGGTACACGGCGGGGTCGACGAGAAAGTCCGACAGCACGACGACGGTGCCCGGGGTTTGTGTCGAACGCAGATAAGCATCGATCCCCTCGCCCAACCGGGTCGGGCCGGCCGCCGTCAGGCGGGCGAGGAAGCGGTGCAGCTCGGGCAGGCGCTGGGGATGGCGCAGTGGGGCGGAGAGTGCGCCACCGGCGCGCCCCTCGGCCAGGATGGCGGCGCGCACCGGACTGCCCTGGTGCAGCGCGATGTAGGCCAGGCTGGCGGCCAGTGCCGCGGCGAAGGCCAGTTTGCCGTCTGCCACCGGCACGCCCATCGAGGCGCTGGCGTCGATCAACAGATGGACCGGTGCCTCGCGTTCGGCCTGAAACGTCTTGATCAGGCGCTGCTCGAGCCGGCCGTAGGCGTTCCAATCCAGATGGCGGAGATCGTCGCCGGGGGCGTACGGTTTGTGGTTGGCGAGCTCGAGGCCGCTCGCCTGGGAGAGGCGGGCGACGGCGGTGTTGCCGGGCCGTTGACTGACGCTGTGTTGGCTGACGAAGCGCAGCCGGTCGAGCGTGCGGAGCAGCTGGGGCTCGCTGGCGGTGCGGAGCGCGGCGGCGAGCTCAGCGGTGGAGTCGCTTGGCGGCATCGAGCAGCCGTTGAATCAACAGGCGCGGATCGATGTCGTCGGCGCGCGCAGCGAAGTTGAGGACCAGCCGGTGGTTGAGTGCGGGCACGGCGACGCGATCGATGTCCTCGTACGAGACATTGACCCGCCCGCCGAGCAGGGCGCGCACCTTGGCGCCGAGCAACAGCGCCTGGCCGCCGCGCGGGCTCGAGCCGAAGGCGACGTAGCGGGCGATGTGCTCGTCGGCGGGCAGCGGCGACGCGCCCGGGGGCGCGAACTTCGAGCCGCGCGGGATGGTGGCGCGAATCAGCGCGACGGCGTACTCCTCCAGGTGCGGTGCAACCAGGACGTCGCGCACCAGCGCCTTCAGCTCCTCGACGCGCGCTGCGGCCTTGCGCGACGGCATCACCGCGGCCGATTGCGGCGTGCTGCTGGTGGTGGTCGACCCGATGATGCGCTGCATCTCGGCGGTGCTCGGATAGGGCAGGTGGACCTTGAACAGGAAGCGGTCGAGCTGGGCTTCCGGCAGGGGATAGGTGCCCTCCATCTCGATCGGGTTGAGTGTGGCGAGGACGAAGAAGGGCGGTGCCAGCTTGTGGGTGGTGCCGGCGACCGTCACCTGGCGCTCGGCCATCGCCTCGAGCAGGGCCGACTGGGTTTTTGGCGTCGCCCGGTTGATCTCGTCGGCGAGTAACACATGGGCGAAGATCGGCCCGCGGGCAAAGACCAACTCGCGCTGGCCGTTCTCTTCCAGCAGCAGCCGCGTGCCGGTGATGTCGGCGGGCATCAGGTCGACGGTGAACTGGATGCGGTTGAAGGTCAGGTTGAGCGCCTGCGCCAGCGTGCGGACCATCAACGTCTTGCCGGTTCCCGGCACGCCCTCGATCAGGACATGGCCGCCGGCAAAGAGGGCGATGAGGATTTCCTCGACGACGTCAGCCTGGCCGACGATCACCTTGCCCATCTCGGCGCGCAGTTTGGCAAAGGTGTCGCAGAAGTCGTCGACCAGGGCGCGCGCGGCCGCGGCGTCGAGGCGAACCGGTTCTGGTGGACGCGCCGGCGCGCGCAGCGTGGGGCGCGCCGGGGCGGCTGGCGCCGGGGGGTCCGCGGCCGGTGCCTCGGGGTGGATGGGAGTGCGGTCGCTCATTCGTCGCGGGTGAAGATGCGCTGCACGATGGCTTCGTGTTCCGGCGCGACATCGGCCTTCTGCAGGGCGGCGTCGGGGACCTGCTCCTCCGCCAGCGGCGCGGTGCCGCTGGGGCCACGGGCCGCCGCCACCTGGCCGGCGACCGGTGGGGCGTCGCGCTGCGGCGCTTGGTGGCTGGGGGCGACGCTGGCGAAGGTGTTCAGTTTGAGCGGCATCGGCTCCGCCCCTTCCCCCGCGCGTGGCGCGGGTGCCGGTTGCGCGCCGAAGAGCCCCGCCGCGCTGACTCCCGCTCCCGCGCCGCCCGCCGACGGGCCCGCCTTCGCGCCGCCGGACAGGGC
>JBOHWA010000349.1:0-7647 GCA_050735855.1 Binatia bacterium | reverse complement strand
GGGGCAGACGGCGCGGCATCATCGTCGGTTATCCGTCAGGCCCACGCGAGTTGCCAGTGCACTGGTGCGAATGGTCGGGCGCGGTGGTTTCTCCGTCCGCATGACGCTAAGTGAAAGCCGATGCTGGACGCCGTCGTCGACCAAATGCGCGAGCTGCATCTCGCCGACGGGCTCGACATCCTGCTGGTCACCACCTTCTTCTATTCGGCCGTCGCGCTGCTGCGCCGCACCCAGGCGCGGCTGGTGGCGGGCGGCATCCTGATGCTCGGCGCCCTGTACCTGGTGGCGCGCGGTCTCGACCTGCGCCTGACCACCTGGCTCTTGCAGGGCTTCTTCGCCGTCTTCCTGATCATGCTGGTGGTCATCTTTCAGGAGGAGCTGCGCCAGCTGTTCGAACGGCTGGCGATGTGGAGCCTGCGCCGGCGCACCGATCCCGGACCGGCGCCGTACGAAGCGGCGGCCGTCATCGCCCGCTGCGCGGCGGACTTCGCCCGGCGCCGCATCGGCGCGCTGATCGTCCTGGCCGGCCGCCAACCGATCGAGCGCCACCTGCACGGCGGTGTCGCGCTGAACGGCAAGCTCAGCGAGCCCCTGTTGCAGAGCATCTTCGACCCGCACTCGCGCGGCCACGACGGAGCGGTGATCGTCGACCAGGACATCGTCGTCCGCTTCGCGGCCCAGTTGCCGCTGTCGACCAACTTTCAACAGCTCGGCGGCGTCGGCACCCGGCATGGCGCCGCGCTCGGCCTCGCCGAGCGCACCGACGCCTTCTGCCTGGTGGTGTCGGAGGAGCGCGGCGAGATCGCGGTGGCGCATGCCGGCACGCTGCGCACCCTGTATGGCAGCGGCGCGCTCGAGGGCGAGCTGCGCACGTTCCTCGCCGAGACGTTCCCCAGCCGGCGCGAGCGCCGGGTGCTGTGGTCGTTGGTGCGCGAGAACTGGCTCGAGAAGATCGCCACGCTCGCCCTGGTGATCGGGCTCTGGTACCTCTTCGTGCCCGGGTCGCGCCCGGCGACCATGGCTTTTCCGCTCGCGGTAAAGGTCGTCAACGTGCCGCCCGGCTACGCGCTCGAGGGCGTCGACCCGCCGCAGATCACCGCCTTCTTCACCGGCCAGCGGCGCGCCTTCTACCTGTTCGATCCGAGCCGCATCGACGTCACCGTCGACGCGACCCTGGCCAAGTACGGCCGCCGCACCTTTCCGATCTCCGAGGAACAGATCCGCCATCCACCCGAGCTCGCGGTCGACGACGTGCGGCCCGAACAGGTGCGCATCTCGCTCCGCTCCATGGCGGAGAAGGGCGCGCCGGCGCCGGCCGAGACGCCGCAGCTCGGTCCGGTGGGCCGCGATGCCGGTGGCTGACGGCGGCGCGTTCGTTGCTCGAAACGGGGGACCGCGCTAGCGTCCGCGAATCGCGTCTGGGGCGACGCGGGGGAGTCGTGGATATGAGGCAAGCCGCTGCTCGAGCAGTTGTTCTCGTCGTGCTGTGGGCGGCGCCGGTGACGGCCCAGTGCGTCCCGCCGCCCGAGGTGCACTTCACGGCGCTGCCGAACTTCGTCGTCGATATCGGTGAGGGGGTCTACGACGGGCCGGGGTTGCAGTCGTTCGCGCTGGCCGACGTCAACGCCGACGGGCGCCTCGATCTGCTGACGATCGAGGCGGACGAGGATCGTGTCGCGGTCCGGCTGGGGCGGCTCGACGCGTCCGGCACCTTCGAGGATGCCGTGCCGGTCGACACCGACGTCTCGGATCCGACGGTCGTGGCGGTCGCCGACGTCGCCTCGCCGTTCGCTTCTGAGGACGTCGGTGCCCCGGACGGGAAGCCGGACCTGATCGTCGGCGGGCTGTTCGATCTCGACATCCACCTCGGACGCGGCGACGGCCAGTTCGACCCGCCCGAGCAGGAGATCGACGACACCTTCGACCTCGCATGGGTCGTCGGCGTGGTGGCGCACGATCTCGACGGACAGGCGGGCATCGACCTCGCCGTGCTCGATGAGGACGGCTTCGTGACGCCCATGTGCAACAACGCCGGCAACCTGCAGCCGTGCGACGTGTTGCCGATCGAGCTGGAGGATTACTCGGAGCCGGTCGACATCGTCGCCGGCGATTTCGACGGCGACGGGCACAGCGATCTCGCCGTCCTCGATCGCGACGAGAGCGTGGTGACGCCGCTCTACGGCCATGGCGACGGCACCTTCGACGCCGCGTCGGCCATCCCGGTGCGCGGCGAGGGCGACGAATCGCGCGACCTGGCCGTCGGCCGGATCGACGCGGACGCGCTCGACGACCTGGTGGTGGTGAACCACGGCGAGTTCGGCGAGTTTCTCGGCGTCCTGTTGCGCGGGCGGGGCACTGGCGGGTTCCGGCAGGAGCTGTTCGTCGCCCAGTTGGGCGCCACCTCGCTGGCGCTGGCCGACTTCAACGGCGAGCCGGACGGCGCCCTCGATGTCATCGCCGGCAGCAGCACCTTCAGTCCGTCGCTCAACCTCAATGACGGCTTCGGCACGCTGCAGGATCCGATCGGGCCCGTCGCCACCAGCCCGATCGGCGCCATTGCCGCCGGCGACCTCGGCGGCGACGGGCGCGCCGATTTCATCATCCTCGACTCCCTGGGGGTGACCATGCAGGTGGTGCTCAACGATCTGGTGCCCCGCACGCCGGAGTGCGCCGGCGACTGCGATTGCAGCGGTGCCGTCTCGGTCAACGAGCTGGTGCTCGCGGTGGGCATCGCCCTCAGTGCGCCGGCGCAGATCAGTTGTCGCGAGGCCGATCTCGACGCCAGCGGCAAGCTGACGATCAACGAGCTCATCGCCGCCGTGCGCAGCGCGCTGGATGGTTGTCCGGCTTGAGCGCGCGGGGTCGCCTGCCTCGAATCATTGCCCATTTTCAAGGCAGCGGTGCTGCCTGTGGCCAGACGGATTGTAACGCCTGCAGAACACGCCTTGCGGGCTCGGGGTTTGCAGAATAGGCCTGAGATTCCCAGGGGGAGGACTGTCCACATATGTCGACTGCTGTGCCGCTGCCCGAGAGCTATGGAACGACCGATGGCCGCCGCGATCTCGAGCGCGCGATCGGGGAGCTGGCCGAACGGCTGCCCGAGTCCATCCAGGCGCTGGCCAGCCTGGCCTTCAACTACCGCTGGTCCTGGATGGTCGGCGGGGCCGAGCTGTTCCACGACATCGATCCCGATGCCTGGCGGCGCAGCGGGGAGAACCCGCGCTCGGTGCTCGAGGCCGCGCCGCCGCGCCGCTTTCAGGAGCTGGCACGCAGCGAGGAGTACGTCGGGCGCGTGCGCGGCATCGCCGCCGCCGTGACCACCGACCTGCAGCGGCCGAGCTCGCCGGTCCAGGGGCAGAGCAGCAAGCCGGTCGCCTACTTCTGCTCGGAGTTCGGTGCGCACGGTTCGCTGGCCCTGTATGGCGGCGGGCTCGGGGTGCTGGCCGGCGACACGCTCAAGGCGGCGTCCGACCTGGCGGTGCCGATGGTCGGCGTCGGGCTGCTCTATCGGCAGGGCTACTTCCACCAGCGGCTCGACCTCGAAGGGTGGCAGCGCGAGTACTGGGTCGACACCGATTTCGGCCGCCTGCCGACGGTGCGCGTCACCGGCGCGGACCAGCGGCCGCTGACCGTCGACGTCGAGATCCGCCGGCGCATCGTGCACTGCGACATCTGGCGCATCGATTTCGGCCGCGTGCCGCTCTACCTGCTCAACACCGACCGCGAGGACAACCATCCGATCGACCGCTGGATCACCGCCCGCCTGTACATCGGCGACCGCCACGTGCGCCTGGCGCAATACGCGGTCTTGGGTATCGGTGGCGTGCGCGCGCTGAAGGCGCTGGGCATCGATCCGCTGCTCGTCCATCTCAACGAGGGCCACGCGGCGCTGAGCAGCTTCGAGCGCGCCCGCGTGCAGATGAGCGGCGGCGTCAGCTTCGCCGACGCGATGGCGCACGTGCGGCAGCAGACCATCTTCACCACCCACACGCCGGTGCCGGCGGGCAACGAAGGCTACAGCGCCGAGGAGATGGAGCCGGTGCTCGGCGGCTTCGCCGAGGCGCTCGGCGTGTCGCGCGGCGAGTTCTACGACTTCGGCCGCGTCAGCCCGGGCAACGAGCACGACCCGATCAGCATCACGCCGCTGGCGTTGCGCGCCAGCCGCACGGCCAATGGCGTCTCGCAGCGCCACGGCGAGGTGGCGCGCGGCATGTGGCGCCCGCTGTGGCCCGGCACGGCGGCGGAGGACATCCCGATCACGCACGTCACCAATGGCGTGCACACGCCGACCTGGATGGGCGATCCGATGCAGCGCCTGCTCGATCGGCACCTCGGGCCGGAATGGCGCGACCGGCTGACCGAGCCGGACTGGTGGGAACGGATCGAGGAGATCCCCGATGGCGAGCTGTGGGCGGTGCGCTGCGAGCTGCGCCGCCGGCTGGTCGACCTGGCGCGCGAGCGCTCGGTGCTCGATCGTCTGTCGCGCGGCGAGCCGCACGAGTACGTCGAGGCCGCGGCGCGCGTCTTCGATCCCAACGTGCTGACCATCGGCTTCGCGCGCCGCGTCGCGGCGTACAAGCGGCTCTACCTGCTGGTGCGCTTCCCGGAGCGCGGCGGCCATCTGCTCGCCGACGGGCCGACGCCGATCCAGTTGATCATCGCCGGCAAGGCCCACCCGCAGGACAACGAAGGCAAGCAGACGCTCAACCGCATCTTCCAGAACCGGCAGACGGCGCAGTTCGGCGGCCGCGGCGTGTTTGTGGAGGACTACGATCTGCACATCGCCCCGACCATCGTCGCCGGCGTCGACCTGTGGCTCAACCTGCCGCGGCCGCCGCTCGAGGCGAGCGGCACCAGCGGCATGAAGGTGGTGCTCAACGGCGGCCTCAACCTGAGCGTCGCCGACGGCTGGTGGGAGGAGGCGTACGACGGCAGCAACGGCTGGAACATCGTCACCCCGCCGGATGAGGCGCACGTGCAGGACGAGCACGACGCCGAGGCGCTGCTCAACATCATGCAGAACGAGGTGATCCCGCTGTTCTACGCCCGCGGCCCGGACGGCATCCCACACCTGTGGATGCGGCGTGTGAAGGCCTCGATGCGCGGCTTGATCCCCAAGTTCAGCGCCCACCGCATGCTGAGCGAGTACGTCGGCAAGCTCTACACGCCGCCGGCTGGGGCGGCGCGCCCGCAGCTGAGCGGCAACGGGTCCGCCATCGCGCACCCCGAGCTGTAGCCACCCCGTGCGAGGCGCGGGCCTCCGCCGCGACGGGCGCGCCGCGACCTGCTATGGCGCTGCGACGGAGGAGACCTGTATGAACCTCGGCCTCGGCAGCCTCGCCGGTCTGGCGCGCATCCGCGACTATACGAGCCGGCGTATCTCGTCGTGGGACCGTACCGGCGGCAACCGCGATTTCGTCCTCGTGCCGCCGGGCGAGTGCGTGCGCTTCGCCGAGATCGGCGGGGCCGGCATCGTGCGCCACCTCTGGATGACGATGATGTCGTGGCCCGAGGAGGCGTACGAGCTGCGCCAGACGGTGTTGCGCATCGCGTGGGATGGGCGGCCCCGGCCGAGCGTCGAGGTGCCGCTCGGCGACTTCTTCGGCATCGGCTTCGGTCTGCGGCGCAACTTCGTCTCGCTGCCCCTGCAGATGAGCCCGCAGGACGGCCGCGGCTTCAACTGCTGGTTCCCGATGCCGTTCGGCGATGGCGCCTGCTTCGAGGTCGAGAACCAGGGCAGCCAGCCGCGCCTCTTCTATTTCTACGTCGACTACGAGGCGCACCGCAGCCTGGCCAACGACGTCGGCCGGTTCCACGCCTGGTGGAACCGTCTCAACCCGAGCGCCGGCACCGCGCTGGCCGACGGCTTCACGCGCGCCGACTACGGCTACAGCGAGGCGCGGCCGGTCGGCCCCGGGCTGGCGTTGGGCGGCCCGTGGAAGCGGCCCAACCTCAGCGGCGACCGCAACTACGTCATCCTCGATGTGCGCGGCAACGGCCACTACGTCGGCTGCAACCTCAACATCGACGTCTTCGAACGCCAGGTGAACGACTGGTACGGCGAGGGCGACGACATGATCTTCATCGACGACGAGCCGTGGCCGCCGCGCCTGCACGGCACCGGTACCGAGGACTACTTCAACACCGCCTTCTGCCCGGCGCAGGAGTACGCGGCGCCGTACCACGGGCTCACCGTGTACAGCGGCAGCGAGGCGTGGCCCTGGGGCGGCAAGAACTCGATGTACCGCTTCCACGTCGAGGACCCGATCCGCTTCGAGCGCTCGATCCGCGTCAGCATCGAGAGCGGCCACAACAACGCGCTCGCCAACGACTACTCGAGCACGGCGTACTGGTATCAGCTCGGCGTCAACGACGCGCTGCCGGCCCTGCCGCCGGTGGCGGATCGGCTGCCGCGCTGAGCGCCGGCCGGCGGCCCTTGAACAGCACCACGCCGAGCGGCGGCAGGGTGACGTGCAGGGTGTGGCTGCGGCCGTGGCAGGTGGCGACCTCGGCGGTGACGCCGCCGTAGTTGCCCTGCCCGGTGCCGCCGTACGCGTGCGCGTCGCTGCTCAACAGCTCCTGCCAGCGGCCGCCCCATGGAGCGCCGAGGTGGAAGTCGTGGCGCGGCACCGGGGTGAAGTTGAAGGCGACAATGACGGCCTCGTCGGCGGATGGACCGCGGCGCAGATAGGCGATCGTACTGTGGTCGGAGTCGTTGCAGTCGATCCACTCGAAGCCGGCCCACTGGTGGTCGAGCGCGTGCAGACAGGGCTCGGCGCGGTACAGATGATTGAGGTCGCGCACCCAGGTCTGGATGCCGGCGTGCGGGGCGAACTCGAGCAGATGCCAGTCGAGGCTGCGGTCGTGATTCCACTCGGCGCGCTGGGCCAGCTCGCCGCCCATGAACAGCAGCTTCTTGCCCGGCTGGGTGTAGAGGTGCCCGAACAGCAGGCGCAGGTTGGCGAACTGCTGCCACGCGTCGCCCGCCATCTTGTGCAGCAGCGAGCTCTTCAGGTGGACGACCTCGTCGTGCGAGAGCGGCAGCACGTAGTTCTCGTTGAAGGCGTACAACATGCGGAAGGTGAGGGCGGTGTGGTGGTACTTGCGGTGGATGGGATCGTGCGCCAGGTAGGCCAGCAGGTCGTGCATCCAGCCCATGTCCCACTTGTAACCGAAGCCCAGTCCGCCGACGTAGGCCGGGCGGGAGACCATCG
Organism: Binatia bacterium; assembly: GCA_050735855.1. Lineage (GTDB taxonomy): Bacteria > Desulfobacterota > Binatia > HRBIN30 > CADEER01 > JBOHWA01. Next base: position 433 of record JBOHWA010000349.1, on the reverse strand, counting down.
GCCAGGCGGTCGACTCCTCGGCGATCGTCTGCGCGCCGGGGTGGGTGCCGTAGGTCGCCGCGTTGAGCTGGCGCAGGAAGTCGATCGCGTCGAGGTTCTCGCGCCCGCCGAACCGGTTGGGGATCCACTCGCCGGGCTGGCGCGAGTAGTCGAGGTAGAGCATCGAGGCGACCGCGTCGACGCGCAGACCGTCGACGTGAAAGCGCTCCAGCCAGTACACCGCGCTGCTCAGCAGGAACGAGCGCACCTCGTTGCGCCCGTAGTTGAAGATCAGGCTCTTCCAATCGGGGTGGAAGCCCTGGCGCGGGTCGGCGTGCTCGTAGAGGTGGGTGCCGTCGAAGTAGGCGAGGCCGTGTTCGTCGCTGGGGAAATGTGACGGCACCCAATCGAGGATGACGCCGATGCCGTGCTGGTGCAGCACGTCGACGAAGGC
>JBOHWA010000348.1:0-5694 GCA_050735855.1 Binatia bacterium | reverse complement strand
TCAATCCGCGCAATCCGTTGTTGGTTTTCTGAGTTCTAGGCAAAGCCGGCCGAGCGTCACACCCGACCTGTCGCGTCGGGGGGTGGCAACCCGCATGGCGTCACACATCAAATCGCGAGTGGTGCTGTGCACTTCGCATGATATTCTCTTGCGCCATCGCGACCTGCTGAGGAGCGGGTTTGGCACCTGGAGGGAGAGATGACGGAGCGGCTGACCGCGAGCGATGGCCCCCAGCAAGATGCACCGGCGGGCAACGTGACGGCCGTCCTCGCCGATGTGCGCGCCCGCCTCGATGCCGGCGACGGCGAGGGGGCCCGCCGGCTGCTCGAACAGGCGGTCGCGGCCGCCGGCAAGGCTGGGGACAGCGGCTCGCAAGCGGCGCTGCACGGCGCGCTCGCCGACCTGCATCGGCAACTCGGTGAGCTCGACGTGGCGCTCGAGCACTACGAGCGGGCGGCGGACGGCTTTCGCGCCGCCGGCGACCCGGCCGCGGAGGCGGATGCGCTGCTCAGCGTCGGCGACGTGCAGCGTGCCCTGCTGCGGCCAGAACAGGCGGAGCCCGTATTCGAGGCGGCGGCGGCCCTGTTCGAGTCGCTCGACGATCCGCTCGGCCGGGCGCACGCCGAGTATCGCCTCGGCGTGCTGGCCGGCAGGGAGCGCAGGGATCTCGCCGAGCAGCACTACCAGCGTGCCACAGGGCTCTTCACCGAGGCCGAGGACCGCCAGTCGCGCACGACGTTGCGCCTGTCCAATCCTCATCTGCCCGATCGCGTCGGCGACTCTCGTCTCTATGGCGCATGGATCATGGCCAAGGTCGCGGAGCGGGAGATGGAGCGCCTCGCCCCGCCGGCCGCGCCGGCCGCCGCGCCGCCGCCCTCATCGCCGCCGATCGATCCGCTGCTGCGGGAGCTCGGCGAGCCGGAGGAGCCCGTTGCCGCGCCGCCGGAGACCTCCGTACCCGAGCTGCTGGCCGGGCTGGGCCCCGATCTGGGCAGCGAGGAGGCGCCCGAAGCGGTACCCGAAGCGGCACAGGAAGCGGCACCTGAAGCCGCGCCCGAAGCGGCAGGGATCTCGCCGGCCGAGATGAAGAACGCGGGGCTGCTGCTGGCGGCGCTCGCGTCGACCTTCTGCGGCCTGATGCTGCTCAGCAGTCGCTTGCTTGGACCGTCGCTGGCGGTCGGCGTGGGATTGGCAGTCGCCGCGGCCATGGCGGCATTCGTCCTCGGGGGACGACTGGGGCTGCACTCGCCGCACCTCAAGCGAGGTGTGCCGCTCGCCGTAGCGCTGTTGGTCCTTGGCCTCCCGATGCCCATCGTGCGCAGCTTCCGCCCAGAGCAGGCGGCCCCGGTCGTTGTGCCGGCCGCGGTCGCGCCCGAGCCGGTCACGCTCTCGCCGGCAGAGCAGGCGCGGGCCGATTTCGAGCGGCAGCTGGCGCAACTCGTGGCGCAGGGCGACGTCCGCGGCCAAGCCGACCTGCTGCGCCGGCAGGGCGAGCTCGAACGCGAGCAGGGCCAGCGCCGCAGCCTCGAGCTGTTTGAACGCAGCTGCGCCCTCTATCGGAGCATGGGCGCGGCGGTCCCCGCCGCGGAGGTGGCGGCGCTGATGGGCGACGTCTTGATCGACGCCGGCCGTCCTGAGCCGGCTCGACAGCAGTTCGTGGTCGCAGTCGGCCTCTATACCGAGGGGGGCGAGGCCACTGGCGCGATGCGCGCGATGCGCAAGCGCGGCGACGCCGAGCGTGCCTTGCAGCGCTGGGACGCGGCGGCCGAGTCCTATGCACAGGCGCTGGCGCTGGCGCAGCGCGACAAGGATGCCGACGGCGAGATCGCATTGATCCTTCGCCTCGGCGCGGTCGAGCAGGCGCGCGGTCGGGTCGACGTGGCCCGGCCGCTGTTCGAGCAGGCCCTGCGCCTCTCCGACCGGCGCAGCACGCCCGTCCAGGCGCGCGTCTGGCTCGCCCGCGGCGATTTCGAGGCGGCCCTCGGCCGCGACGCCGCGGCCCTCAACGCCTACGAGCAGGCGGTGACCCTGGGCGGTGCGACCGGCGACGCGCGCATGGAGGCGCGCGCCTGGCGCCATCGCAGCGACTACGAACGCCGCCGAGGCCGACTCGATCAGGCGCGCGCCCACTACCAGTTCGCCCTGCGCGCCGCGCGGCGCCGCGAGCATACCAAGTCCGAGGCGTTGACCCTGCTCCGCCTGGCCGAGGTCGAGGCCGCGCGGCGCGACCCCGCGGCGGCACGGGCGCGCTACGCCGAAGCGCAGGCACTCTACGAACGGCAGCGGCACGCCAAGGGCGGCGCGCTGGTCGCGATCGGGCTGGGCGACCTCGAGGCCGCCCAGGCGCAGGGCGAGGCGGCGCGCGCCAGTTACGCGCAGGCGCTGCAGCTCGCCGAGACGAACGGCGCCGTCTCCCTGCAGATCACCGCGCTCGACCGCATGCAGCGCCTGCTCGGCGAGCGCGAGCCGCAGGCGGCGCAGGACTACGCGCAGCGGGCCGCGGCGCTGCGCGCCGACGCGTTTGGCAGCGCGCCGGCACCGGCCGCCGAGGCGAAGGGCGGCGCCTGACTGACGTCGCGGGCGTGCTGGTCAAACCGCGCGCTCTCGCCAGCCGGGAGTGTCGGCCCACAATTCGCGCCGTTCGCGACAGGCGTCGGGGCGCTGGGGCACGACCCGTCGGCCTCAAGCTGGCGCCATCGCGCCCTCGAGCCCGGGGACCGCGTAGCGGCGGCAATATGCGTTCACCTCGCTGCGACGCGCGGCCACTGCCTCGGCGTCCTCCGCGCCGCCGAGCGTATCGCAGATCCACTCTGCCAGGCGGCGCATCTCCCCCTCGCGCATGCCGCGCGTCGTCGCCGCCGGGGTGCCGAGGCGGATGCCGCTGGGGCGCAGCGGCGGGTTGGGGTCGTCGGGGATGATCTGCTTGTTGGTGGTGATGCCGATGGCGTCGAGGCGCTGCTCGGCGGCGCGGCCGTCGAGGCCGAAACTGGCGACGGTGTCGAGCACCAGCATGTGGTTGTCGGTGCCGCCGGTGACCAGCGTGCAGCCGCGCGCCAGCAGCCCTTCGGCGAGGGCGCGGGCGTTGCGCAAGACGCGCGCGGCATAGTCGGCGAAGGCCGGCTCGGCGGCCTTCTTGAGGGTCACCGCGATGGCGGCGATGACGTTCATGTGCGGCCCGCCCTGCAGGCCGGGGAAGACCGACTGATCGATGGCGGCGGCGTGCGCCTTGCGGCACAGCACGAGGCCGGCGCGCGGGCCGCGCAGGCTCTTGTGGGTGGTGGTGGTGACGACGTCGAAGCCGTCGTCGAACGGGTTGCGCAGCGCGCCGCCGGCGATCAGCCCGCCGACGTGCGAGACGTCCGCCATGGTCAGCGCCCCGACCTCGTCGGCGATGCGCTTGAACGCGGCATAGTCATAGTCGCGCGGATACGAGGTGTAACCGCAGAGCACGATCCTCGGCCGCGTCTCGAGCGCCAGGCGCCGCACCTCGTCGAAGTCGATGCGGCCGCCCTCGTCGGGCCGCGTCCGGTAGCGGACGAAGCGGAACACCCGCCCCATGTGCGATACCGGCGCCCCGTGGGTGAGATGCCCGCCGTGCGACAGATCCATCGCCAGCACCGTGTCGCCCGGCTGCAGGAAGGCGAAGTACACCGCCTGGTTCATCGGCGACCCGGACAGCGGTTGGACGTTGGCGTGCTCGCAGCGGAATACCGCGCGCGCCCGGGCGCGCGCGATCTCCTCGATCTCGTCGATGTAGCGTTGCCCGCCGTAATAGCGGCGGCCCGGGTAGCCCTCGGCGTACTTGTTGGTCAGCACCGTGCCGAGCGCGGCGAGGACCTCCGGGTAGGTGTAGTTCTCCGACGGGATGAGCTCGATGCCCGCGGCCTGGCGGCCCTCTTCCCCCGCGATGGCGGCGAAGATGTCGGGATCGGCCAGCTGCAGCGCTTCGCGATGACTGAGCATTCGGTTCTCCATGCCGCCCAGCATCGCGCGCCGGCGTTGATCAGCCAAGTTAAACCTTCTAAGGATATCCTTCGATGCGGCTGAACAATCTCGATCTCAACAAACTGCACGCCTTCGGCGCCGTGGTCGAGCACGGCGGGGTGAGCGGCGCCGCGGCGCAGCTCGGGCGCACGCCGTCGGCGGTGAGCCAGAGCGTCTCTGGATTGGAGGGCTCGCTCGGCGTCAAGTTGTTCGATCGGATCGGGCGGCGGCTGGTGCTGACGCGCGGCGGTGAGCAGCTGTACGGTCATCTGCGCGAGCATCACGCCGCGTTGCAGCGCACGGTCGACGCGCTGGTCAACGCCGGCGGCGAGGTGCGCGGCGAGGTGCGCATCGGCGTCTACCTCGGCTTCCCGCGGCAGCGCCTCGCCACCTTTCTGGCCCGCTTCGCGGCGCGCCATCCGCTGGCGCGGTTGCGCGTGGTGTACGCGCCGCAGGAGGATCTGCAGGCGCGCCTGCTGCGCAACCGGCTCGACTTTGCGCTGGCGCTGCGGCCGACGCGCGAGGGCGATGCACGGCTCGAGTCGACGCAGCTCTTCGAGGAGGCGCTGGTGCTGGTCGGCGGCCGGCGCTTCTTCCGCCGCGGCTTCTCGCTGGCGGAGCTCGCCCGCACGCCGGTGGTCGACTACTACCAGAGCGACCCGCTGATCGCGCGCTGGCTGAGCCATCACTTCGCCGCCGGCGTCGCGGTCCCGCCGGTGGCGATCTGGGCGGCGACCACCGACCTGGTGCTCGATCTGGTGCTCAGCCATGCCGGCGTCGGCGTGCTGCCGCGCGACGTCGCGGCGCCCTACGTCAAGCAGCGCCGGCTGACCGTGCTGCGCGGCCGGCGGCCGGCGCTGACCGATTTCATCTGGCTCAACGAGGTGCGCGGCGCCTATCTCGATCGCACGTTGACGGTGTTTCGTGAGGCGGTGCTGCGCGCGTTCGCCTAGTGTGGAGAGACGAGGTGGCGATGGCAGGCTCACGGCACAGCTTTCTGATCTCGGCCCGCCCGGGGCACTACACCGGCATGGTCCTGATGCTGATGGTCTACGTCCTCGTGTCACCGTTCACGACCATCGGCTCGACGGCCAACCGCGTGCTCAACCTCGCCGTCGTGCTGACGCTGCTGTCGGTGGTGCGCGCGTCGTGGCCGAGCCTGCGGATGATGGTTCCGGCTGCGGGGCTCGCCCTCGCCGCGCTGCTGCCGACGCTCGGCCTGCTGACCGATGCGGGCCTGGGCGAGCTGACCAGCCATGCGGCGTCGATGGCCTTCATCCTGCTGGTGATGGGCGCCATCCTCAGCCAGGTGTTGACCACCGAGTACGTCACGCTCGACACGGTGGTCGGCGCCGCTTCGGTCTACCTGCTGATCGGGCTGCTGTTCGGCGCGCTGTATGCGGTGCTCGAATACTGGACGCCGGGGTCGTTCGCCATGCCGGCGACGTTCCAGCCGACCGGGCCGACGTCGCTGGCGCCGCTGATGAAGGACACGATCATCCTGTACTACAGCTTCGAAACGCTGACGACGCTCGGTTACGGCGACGTCACGCCGGCGACGCCGCCGGCGCGCTTCTTCTCCATCACCGAGGCGCTGGTCGGGCAGCTCTATCTGGCGATCCTGGTGGCGCGCTTCGTCGGCCTGCAGGTGACACACTCGACGCGCCGGCGCGAGTAACTGGAGGGCGCCGGTCCCTCGGCGCCGGGCTG
>JBOHWA010000347.1:0-2758 GCA_050735855.1 Binatia bacterium | reverse complement strand
GGCGCCGGCGGCCCGCCGGCGGTGACCGGACGGTGAGCCGCGCGCGGCGCTGGCGGCTGACGCCGCCCTCGGACGCAGCCGACCGGCTGGCGGCCGAGGTCGGCGTCTCGCCGCTGGTCGCGCGGCTGCTCACCAACCGCCAGATCGTCGACCCGGCGCACGCGGCGGCATTCCTCAGCCCGCGGCTCGCCGACCATCTGCGCTCGCCGCTGCTCTTCCGCGAGATGGCGCGCGCCGCCGAGCGCGTCGCCCGCGCCGTCGCCCAGGGCGAGCCGATCGGGGTCTACGGCGACTACGACGTCGACGGCATCAGCGGCAGCGCCCTGCTGATGGTCTTCCTGCGCGCCCTCGGCGCCGATCCGCTGCTCTACATTCCCCACCGCTTGCGCGAGGGGTACGGTCTGAGCGCCCCCGGCGTGCAGGCGCTGGCCGCCGGGGGGGCGCGGGTGATGATCACCGTCGACTGCGGTGCCGTGAGCCATGCCGAGACCGGGCTGGCGCAACAGCTCGGCATGGACGTGATCGTCTGCGACCACCACCAGGTCGCCGCCGAGCGCTCGCCGGCCTACGCCGTCATCAATCCGATCGAGGCGGACGCCGGCTTTCCCTTCGCCGGCCTGTGTGGCGCCGGCGTCGCGTTCTACCTGGCGCTCGGGGTGCGCATGCGGCTGCGCGAGAGCGGCGCGGCGGTGCCCGATCTGCGCCGCTATCTCGACCTGGTCGCGCTCGGGACGATCGCCGACCTGGTGCCGATCGTCGAGGAGAACCGCGTCCTGGTGAAATACGGCCTGCGCGAGCTCGACGCCGGCGGGCGGGTGGGGGTCGCGGCGCTGAAGCGGGTGAGCGGCGTCGGGACGATGTCGGCCGGCGCCGTCGGCTTCCGCCTGGCGCCGCGGCTGAATGCCGGGGGCCGGCTGGATGACGCGCGCCGCTCCGTCGAGCTGCTGATCACCGACGACGCGGCAGTGGCCGAGCGCCTGGCGGCCGGTCTCGATGACGAGAACCGTGCCCGACAGGTGATCGAACGCGAGATGCTCGACGAGGCGGTGCGGTTGGTCGAGACCGGCGGCGGGATCGGCGGCCGCCACAGCCTGGTGATCGCGTCGCCGGTCTTCCACCCCGGCGTGGTCGGCATCGTCGCCTCGCGCCTGGTCGAGCGCTACTACCGGCCGACGGTGTTGATCGCGGCGGAGGAGGGCGGCATCGGGCGCGGTTCGGGGCGCAGCATCAGCGGCCTCAATCTCTACGAGGCGCTGGCCGAATGCCGCGACTGCCTCGAACGCTTCGGCGGCCACCGCATGGCCGCCGGGCTCAGCGTGCGGCTCGACCGCGTCGCCGAGCTGACGCAGCGACTCGAAGCCGCCGTGGCGGCGCGCGTCACGCCCGACGACCTGATCCCGCAGGTGCGGGTCGACGCCGAGCTGTCGCTGCGCGCCATCGACGACCAGTGCCTGGCCGACCTCGAGCGCCTGCAGCCGTTCGGCATGGGCAACGCCGAGCCGGTCTTCCTGGCGCGCAACGCGCGCGTGCGCGATGTGCGCATCGTCGGCGAATCCCACCTCAAGTTGCGCGTCGAACAGGACGGGCGTCTGGTGCCCGCCATCGGCTTCGGAATGGCCGACCTCCCGGTGGCCGCCGGCGATCGGCTCGACCTCCTCTTCACCGTGATGATCAACGAGTGGAATGGTAACAATATCACCGAGTTGAGATTGCGTGATCTACGCGCCCATCAACCCGACTGACGGCCTCGCGGGCGCCATTACCTTGACCTGTCTAACACGCCGTGTTAACCCGAGCGCTCCGTCAAACGCGCCCCCCCCAGAACACGAGGATGACGACACCCGCCATGGAACGCGACGACGCGATGCTCAACAGCAAGGACGTTGCCCGCATCCTGGATCTCAGCCCGGACACGGTCAACGAGTACGCCCGCAAGAGCCTCCTCCCTGGCATCAAGAAGGGCCGGCAATGGCGCTTTCGCCGCCGTGATATCGCCTCGTTCAAGCGTCAATTGCGCGGCATGACCGCCGCCTGAGCGACGTCCGGCTCGCCTTCCTAAGGAGTATCCATGGCGTTCCTCGAGAGCAGCACGCCCGCGTATCAGAGCAAGCTCTACTCCGAGTTCACCCAGCTCTACGATCTGGTCTTCGCCCGCTTTTTCTACCCGCGCATCGCCACCGTCATCCGCGCCCTCAAGATCCCGAGCGGCGCCAAGGTGCTCGAGCTCGGCGTCGGCACCGGTCTGGCGCTCGAGGCCTATCCGCGGCATTGTTCGGTGCTCGGCGTCGACCTCGCCCCGGACATGCTCGAGCACGCCCAGGAACGTATCGATCGCAATGGCTGGCGCCACATCAACGTGCAAGAGATGGACGCCATGGATCTGGCGCTGCCGGAGGATTCGTTCGACTACGTCATGGCCTTCCACGTCGTCAGCGTCGTCCCCGACGCCGCGCGCATGATGCGCGAGGCGCAGCGCGTCTGTAAGCCCGGCGGGCAGATCGTGGTGATCAACCACTTCCGCAGTCAGCAGCGTCTGCTGGCCGCCGTCGATCGCCGCATGGAGCCGATCACGCGGCGCTGGGGCTGGCACACGCTCGACCGCGCCGAGGTCTTCGACGGCCTGCCGTTGGATCTCGAGCGGATTTACAAGACCTCGAAGCGGTCGCTGTTCACCATCGTCGTGGCGCGCAACGACAAGACCGCGGCGCTCAGTGCCGCGACTTGAGGCCCGGGTCGATCGGCACGATACCGCGGCGCA
>JBOHWA010000346.1:0-11679 GCA_050735855.1 Binatia bacterium | reverse complement strand
AGCGCACCCAGCGCCGCCTGCTCGCCGCCCTCGGCGACGGCCTCGAAGCCCTCGAAACGGCGCCCGCCGCGACGCGCGTCGCCCTGGCGCGCGACTGCGCCGCGCTGCTCGACGAGCTCGCGGGTGGGTCGCAGCGATCGGCGGGCCCGGAGCGCGCCGCACCCGGGGAGGACGCCGACACCGTCGACCGACCGCACGCCGGGCCCGGCGCGCCGGGTCCGACGCCCGCGCCGGCGACAACGGTCACACCGCCCGGACCGGCGCCCGTCTACGACGCCGGCAGCGGCGACGTCGCCGCCGCGCTCGAGCAGCTGCGCAAGCCGCTGCAGTTCGTCCGCGGCGTCGGCCCGGCGCTCGGCCAGCGGCTCGGCAAGTTCGGCCTGGTGACGGTGGAGGACATCCTCTACCACCTGCCGATGCGCTACGAAGACCGCACCCTGATCGAGACCATCGCCGCGGCGCTGCCCGGCTCCAAGACCACCATCGGCGGCGAGCTCGTACAGCTGGCGGAGCGCACGGTGGGGCAGGGCCGACGCAAGATCCTCGAGGGCGTGTTGCGCGACTCGACCGGGCTGCTCGCCCTGACCTGGTTCCGCCAGGTGGCCTACTTTCGCACCCGCTTTCAGCTCGGCCAGCGCCTGCTGGTGCACGGCAAGGTCGACCGCACGCCGGCCGGCGGCAAACGCATCGTCCACCCGGAGATCGAAGCGGTCGCCGAGCAGCCCGCGGCCGGGGTCCAGCCGGTCTACGAGAAGCCGACGGCGATGACCGTCGGCCACATGCGCAAGCTCGCCCAGCAGGCGGCGCGCGACTTCGCCGCCAGCGTGCCTGGCGTCATCCCACCGGCCATCGCCACCGCGGCGCGCATCGCCGATCCCGCCGCCGCCCTGCGCGCGCTGCACCTACCGGCGCCCGACGCAGCGGTCGAGGCGCTCAACGCCTATGCCTCCGCCGCGCACCGCGCGCTGGTCTTCGACGAGCTCTTCTTCCTGCAGCTCGGCCTCGGCGTGCGGCGCCGCCAGACGGTACGCGAGACCGGACTCTCGCAACCGCGCCAGGGCACGCTCACCGACCCACTCAGCGCCGCGCTGCCCTTCGCGCTGACCGGTGCACAGCGGCGCGTACTGGACGAGATCTACGCCGACATGGGCGCGGTGCATCCGATGCACCGCCTGGTGCAGGGTGACGTCGGCAGCGGTAAGACCGTGGTGGCGCTCTTCGCCGCCCTGGTGGCGATCGAGAACGGCGGCCAGGCGGCGGTCATGGCGCCGACCGAGTTGCTCGCCGAGCAGCACTTCCGCACCATCGCACGCCTGGCCGAGCCGCTCGGGGTGCGCGTCGCCCTGCTCACCGGCGACGCCGCGAAGAGCGACAAGCGCGGCCTGCATGCCGCGCTGGCCACCGGGGAGATCCAGCTCGCCGTCGGCACGCACGCGCTGATCCAATCAGGCGTGCAGATGCCGCACCTGGCGCTCGGCGTCGTCGACGAGCAGCACCGCTTCGGGGTGCTGCAGCGCGCCGCCCTGCGCGCGCTGCGCGGCGATCCCGACGGACCGGCGCCGGACATTCTCCTGATGACCGCGACGCCCATCCCACGCACGCTGGCGATGACCATCTACGGCGACCTCGACGTCTCGCTGCTCGACGAGATGCCACCTGGGCGCAAACCGGTGCGTACGCGCATCGTCAACGACGCGGCCCGCGCCGATCTCTACCGCGTCGTGCGCGAGCACCTCGAGCGCGGCCAGCAGGCCTACGTCGTCTATCCGCTGGTCGACGTGTCCGAGAAGGAGGATCTGCGCGACGCGACGACCATGGCGAAGGAGCTGGCACGCACCGTCTTTCCCGGCTTTCAGGTCGGCTTGCTGCACGGCCGCATGAAGGCGGACGAGAAGGACGCCGTCATGCGGGCTTTTCGCGCTGGCCACACCAAGGTGCTGGTCAGCACGACCGTGAGCGAGGTCGGCGTCGACGTCCCCAACGCCACCGTCATGGTCATCGAGCACGCCGAGCGTTTCGGCCTCTCGCAGCTGCACCAGTTGCGCGGCCGCGTCGGCCGCGGCAGCGAGGACTCGATCTGCCTGCTGGTGGCGCCGTACCACGGCGGCGAGGACGTGGTGAAGCGGCTCAACGTCATGCGGCAGACCGGCGACGGCTTCAAGATCGCCGAGGCCGACCTCGCGATCCGCGGCCCGGGCGATTTCCTCGGCACGCGGCAGTCGGGGCTGCCGGACTTCCGCGTCACCAACCTCATCCGCGACACCCGCACCCTGGCCGAAGCGCGTGACGCGGCGGAACACTGGCTCGACCTCGACCCCGAGCTGCGCGCCCCGGAATCCGCGGCGCTCCGCCTGGTGCTCGAGCACCGCTGGAAGGGACGGCTCGGCCTGGCCGGGATCGGCTGACCGCGCTCGCACCCGGGGCGAGGGTTTCGCGAAAGTTTCCGCCAGGCTTCCGGACTTGCCGGCCGTTTGCCGCCATGGGGGACGGCATGAGATGGGTCTCCACCAGCGTGGGCGAGGCACCCACCATTTCACCTCGGGGCGGTCAGCGGGCGCTGGCGCCCGGCCAGCAAAGGGAGAATCGACGATGAAGACGACCATCATGGACGCAGTCCGACATGGGGTGACGATCCGCCTGGCGGCGGCCGGCAGTGTGGCGCTGCTACTGACCGGTTGCGTATTTCAGTCCACGTACAACACCATGCTGGCGCAGCAGCAGTCGCTCGAGGCGGCGCTGCGCAGCGAGATCAGCGCTGACCAGGTCGAGATCGAGCAGCTCAAGAACGGTATCCGCGTCCGCATGTCGAGCGACCTGGTCTTCCGCGAGGGCGGCGTCGAACTCAGCTCAGCGGGCCGCGCGGCGCTCGACAAGGCGGTGCCGACGTTGAACGGCGGCAGCTATGTGATCGACATCGTCGGCAACACCGACAACGTGCCCATCGGCCCCGGCCTGGCGGATCGCTATCCGACCAACTGGGAGCTCGCCGGCGCGCGGGCCGCCGTCGTCGTGCGGCACCTGCAGGCACAGAGCGTCGATCCGACCGCCATGCAGGCGATCTCGGCCGGCCAGTACCATCCGGTCGCCTCCAACGACACGCCCCAGGGCCGGGCGCAGAATCGCAACACCGAGATCCTGCTGCGGCCGCGCTGAACCGGCGCCCCGTTCGAGTCGCATCACCAGCCAGCGGGGTATGGGCGCCGTCTTCTTCAAGGATCTGCGGCTGATCCTGCGCGACCGGGCATTGGTGTTCTTCTCCCTGGTGCTGCCGGTCATCGTCATCAGCCTGCTCGCCTCGGCCCTCCTCGGTGGACGGGGAGGACCGCGCATCTCGATCGCGGTCGTCGATGGGGATCGCGGGCCGGTGGCGCAGCAGCTCAAGCAGGCGCTGGGCGAATACGCCAGCGTCGTCGAGCTCGAGCGCGAGGCGGCGGTGCAGTTCGTTCGCGATCTCAGCCGCGGGCCGGCCGCCCTCGTGCTGCCCGCGCAGCTGAGCGACAACTACCCGCGCGGCATACCGACCGAGGTCGGCCTGCTCACCGACCCGGCCGATGAGACCAGCTTGCGCACGGCGAAGGTACTACTCCTGCTGATGGAGAAGAAGCTGGCGGCGGAGAACGATCCGTTCTCCGAGCAGCTGATCGTGCTGAAGGAACAGAACCTGACCGGTAACCAGCTGACCATCACGCCCTTCCAGCAGAACCTCCCCGGCTTCGCGATCATGTTCGCGCTGATCGGGGTGATCTTCAGCACCTCGCTGGGCCTGCACGACGAGCGCGAGGGAGGTACTCTGCCGCGCCTGCTGATCGCCCCGGCAGGGATGACACGCATCCTGCTGGGCAAGTTGGCGGCGCGCTTCGTCATCGGCGTCGGGCAGCTGGCCTTTCTGCTGGTGTGGAGCCACGTCATCTTCGGCGTGCCGCTCGGCAACTCGCCGGCCGGGCTGGCGGTGCTCATCTGTGCCGTCATCCTGGCGACCGTGACGACGGGGCTCCTCGTCGGGGTCTTCACCCGCACGCGCGCTCAGGTACAGCCCCTCGGCCTCGGACTCGTCGTGCTGCTCTCCGGCCTCGGCGGGCTGTGGTGGCCGGAGTCCACCCAGCCGCCCTGGATGCAGATGGTCTCCTCGGTGGCGTACACCAGTTGGGCGATGAGCGGCATGAACGATCTCGTCCTGCGCGGCCGCGGCCTCGACGCTCTGGCCCAGCCGCTCGGTGCCCTGGTCGTCTACGCCGCCGCCACGCTGGCGATCGGTATCGGCTGGGTGCGGGCTCGTCAGGAGCCGGCCTGAGCCGCTCGCCGCCCCGCCATGTGCGCCATCTTTCTCAAGGACCTCCGGCTGCTGCTCAAGGACCGGTCCGCCCTCATCCTGACGCTGATCGCGCCGCTGATCATGATCACCGTCATCACGCAGGCGCGCTACCAGAGTGCGCACCCGCCGCTGCCGTTGGTTCCGGTCGTCAACCTCGACGGCGGGCCGGCGGCCGCCGCCTTCGTCGAGATCCTCGGCGGCCATGCCAACGTCGTCGAAATGGATCAGGCAGCCGCCGAAACGCTGGTGCGCGACCAGCACCGCGCGGCGGCGGCATTGGTGTTTCCGAGCGGCATGAGCAAGCGCTACCTGCAGGGCCGGCCGAGCGAGGTGAACCTGCTCACCGACCCCGCTCAGGCGGCGGCGCTCAACAACCTCAGGGCCATGCTCCTGGTGATGGAGCGCGAGGCGGCCGAGCTCGCCGATCCGCTGCACGAGGCGCCGTTCGTCTACCGCGAGCAGAATCTGACCGGAACGCGGCTGTCGCCGAAGGCCCTGGAGCAGAACGTGCCGGGATTCACCGTCATGTTCGTTCTGCTGGCCGCGGTGTTCGGCACCGCGGCGGCGATGCACGACGAGATCGGCGCCGGCACGCTGACGCGGCTCCTGGTGGCCCCGGTCGGCTTCGCCAGCCTGCTGACCGGGAAGCTCGGGGTGCGATTCGTCATCGGCTGCGCGCAGGCGATCGCGTTGCTCTACTGGGGCCGCTTGCTGTTCGGCATCTCGCTCGGTTCGTCGGTCGCGGCCCTGCTCGCGCTCTGCGCCGCGATGGCGTTCGCCGCGGCGGCGCTCGGCCTGCTGGTCGCGGCGGTCTCCTCGACGCGCGAGCAGGCGATGCCGCTCAGCCTGGCGACGACCCTGTCGCTGGCGGCCGTCGGCGGCCTGTGGTGGCCGATCAGCCTGGTGCCGGAGTGGCTGCAGCGCCTGGGCCAGTGCTTCTTCCCGACCTGGGCGATGTACGGGATGACCGATGTCATCCTGCGCGATCGCGGCCTCGCCGCGCTGTCGATGCCGCTCGCCGTGATGCTGGTGCAGGGCGGGCTCTGCCTCGCCGTCGGCCTGTGGCTCTTCCGCCAGCGGCACGCGACCGGCTGAGGGCGGCCGGCCCGAGCGTGCCTACTTGGCTTCGGGAGAGCGGAAGTGCTCGACCTTGCGGCGCATGAGATCGAGCAGGTCATCGAACGGGCGGGTCTTCAGCAGACTGGAGAACTGGTCGGCATAGTTGCTGCTCAAGCTGACGCCTTCGACGACGATGTCGGTCGCCAGCCATTGCTCTTTCTCCTGGCGCATCTCGTAGCTGACCTCATACGTATCCTTGCCCATCGCCACCTGGCTGAAGACCATGACGGCGTCGCCGCGCTGCTCCTGCGGACGAAAGCGGAACTTCGGGTCGCGGAACAGCAACAGCTTCTGCAGGTAGGCGCGCACGATGAGCTCGTCGAAAAGGCGCAGAAACTCTTCCTGCTGCCCCGCCGTACAGGAATCGAAGGTTCCGCCGAGGGCGCGCTGGCCCATGGCGCGGGTGTCGACCAGTTCGCGCGCCAGGGCGCGCAATGCCTCGAGCTGGTCGTCGCGCGTCCGCTCCGTGCTCGACACCGCCGTCGCCTTCTGCAGCGCATCGCGGACCGTCGCCGTCGCGGCATCGCCCGACGCGGCGGCGGCGAGGCAGGGCACCGGGAGCAGCGCCAGCAGCAGCCAGGCGGCGGCACACGGGCGGGCGGAGATCGCCTGCGAAAAGCGGGACATCGGGGGGTGGGAGTGATCCAACTCGGGAGGGGCGCTCAGTCGCGCCGAGCCTTCCCGGTCAGGTGCAGGAAGACGCGCTCGAGGTTCACTCGGTGGACCCTGAGCCCTTCGACGGCCCCCGAACACTCGGCGAGGACCGCGGCGATGGGGCCGAGCGTGCGACCGGCGTTGGCAACGAAGATGCGCGTCAAACCGGCCGTCGTCTCGATCCGGGTGACGCCGCGAACCGCCTGTAGACGCGCCCGGTAGACGTCGTCCGGCACCCAATCGAGCTCGATGAGCTCCCCCATACCAACGATGCTGAGCAGCTCGGGGAGGGTCCCCGTCGCCGCGATGTGTCCTTGATCCATGATCGCGATACGATCGCAGAAATGCTCGGCCTCTTCCATGTAGTGGGTCGTATAAAGAACGGCCATGCCATCTTTTGCGAGCTCGCGGATGGCGCTGAGGATGTGCTGTCTCGACTCTGGGTCGACACCGACCGTGGGTTCGTCGAGCAGCAGCAGGCGGGGGGCATGGATGAGCCCGCAGGCGAGGTTCAATCGGCGCATCATGCCGCCTGAGTAGGTGTCCACCGGTTCGTCGGCGCGGCCGCGCAAGTCGACCAGATCGAGCAGTTGCTCAGCCCTGGCGCGCAGCGCCTGCCGGGTCACTCCGTAGATCCGCCCGAAGAAGCTGAGGTTCTGCCGCGCACTCAGCGTGGGGTACAAGCTGATGTCCTGCGGGACCAGGCCCACCAGGCGACGGACGCCGGCGACGTCGCCCGCCAGGCTCTTGCCGAAGATCCGAGCGTCGCCGCGCGATGGACGCAGGAGCGTGGACAGCATCGACAGGGTCGTCGTCTTGCCCGCCCCGTTCGGACCCAGGAGACCGAAGATCTCGCCCTCCTCGATGCAGAACGAAATGCCGCGCACCGCCTCGACCTCCCCATAGCGCTTGGCGAGGCCCTCGACCTCGACACCGAGCGGGGGAGCTGAGCGGCTGGGCTGCTCGGTCGGCACCGCGGCAATCGAGGGCATGATTTGGTCCACCCGGTTTCCTACCATCGCGTACAAGGACGTGAAAGGGTCCTCGGAATTCGAGGCGAATGCAGCGATGGGTACATGACCTTCCTGCAGTGAACCATCCCCTACGACAGGAGCCGAAGTCCCGAATATATTGGGAAACTATGGCGAAATCCCACCGATGATGGAGGTGCGGCGGCGACGCTGTCGGCAGTTCGTCGGAACGCCCGGCTGCGAGGCCGGAGAGGATTTCCCGAAAGTTTCCGCCTACCTTCGGGACTTCAGCACGCCGCCGGGCGAGGAAGGCGGCCATGAGACCGCTCGGGAATGAGGAGAGCTCCGAGGGCCCGCTCCTACCGGCCTGGCGGGCGTTCGTCGTCCAGTTCAGCCGGCAGACCGAGCCGGCGACCAACAGCTTGTCGGGTCGCGTCGAGCACCTCAGCTCGGGACGCCGGGCACACTTCGAATCGCCGCAGGAGTTGCTCGCAGTCCTGCGTCGATTGCTCGACGAGCTCGGAAAGGAGGAGAGACACGATGCCTAGCGACCGCGGCGCGAGGTGGCAGCCGAGGTACTGGCGTGTGGTCGGCGACCGACAGCTCAGAGCGATCGCGCTGGCGCTCCCCTCCGCCCTGCTCCTCGCCCGGCCGTGGCCGGCCGACGCCGGTGGCCTCGGCGTCTACGAAGTGGGCTCGCCCGATCTTGGCACGGCGGGCGCCGGGCGGGCGGCCCTGGCCAACGACGCGTCGACCGCGTGGGGCAACCCGGCGGGGATGACCCGGCTGCAGGGCTCACAGCTCACCTTCGGCCTCCAACCGCTGATCGTCACCACCGAGTTCGACGCCGATATCGGCAGCACCGCCGGCGGCGGCAGCGGCGGCAACGCCGGTGGATTCATCCCGGCGGCCGGCCTGTACGGCGTCTACGAGATCTTGCCCGCGCTGAAGATCGGCGCCAGTCTGAACTCCTACGTCGGCGGCGCGTTGAACTATGACGACGACTGGGTCGGCCGCTACTACACCACCCAGACCGAGCTTCTGACCTTCAACCTGAATCCGGTCATCGCCTACCGCGTGTTGCCCTGGCTCTCGCTCGGCGCCGGTTTCTCGGTGCAGTACGCCGAGCTGAAGCAGGAGGCAGCGATCAACAACCTGCTCGACAACCAACCCGACGGACAGCTGAAGTACAGCGACCACAACTTCGGCTTCGGCGGCAACTTCGGCGCGCTGTTCGAGATCGACCCGAAGACCCGGGTGGGCGTCACCTACCGCTCGCAGGTCGACCAGAGCTTCAGCGACGTGCCGGCCTTCGGCCAGCTCGGCCCAGGCCTGCAGCGAATCCTGCAGGCCGCCGGCGTGCTCGGCAGCTCGCTCGACCTCGGCATGACCATCCCGCAGGAGGTATGGTCAGCGCCTATCGCGACGTCACCGAGGACCTGGCCCTGATGGCCAACTTTGGCTGGCAGAACTGGAACCAGTTCGGCCAGTACACGGTGGCGCTCGACACGGACCCGCCGCGCGCCACCGCCGCCAATGCCAAGATGGACGACACGTTCCACGGCGCCATCGGTGCCCACTACCGGCTCGGCGAGCCGACGCTGCTGCAGGTCGGCTTCGCCTACGACAGCTCGGCGCTGACCGAGGCGCACCGCGGCCCCTCGCTGCCGGTCGACCAGCAGCTGCGCTTCGGCCTCGGCGTCCTGTGGGCGGTCAACGACTCCTACACGCTCGGCTTCGCCTACGAGTACGCCAACCTCGGCAGCGCCCCTATCAACACCACGCGCAGCCCGTTGACTGGCACCCTGCAGGGCGACTACTCCACCAACACGCTGAACGTGCTCGAGTTCTCCGTCAGCCACCGATTCTGACGGATCCGTCGAGCGTTGACGTCGCGAGAGGCTTCTGGGAGCGTGACCGACCCAGGGCGAAGGTGAACGGACATGTCGCGAATAGACTTTACCCCCTGCGCCGCAGCGCTTGGCCTCGCCGCAGTGCTGGCCGGTTGCACTCCCGTTCAGCCCGCGAAACCCGCGCGACCAGCCGCCGCGCCCGCGGCTGCGCCGACCCCGGTCCTCCAGCCCGCCGCTCTCGAGCTGCTGCAGACCATGAGCGCGACGCTGGCCGCGGCGCGTACGATGTCGTTCACGGCGACGACCACCTATGAGAGCCCGAGCCGTCTGGGGCCGCCCATCTCATACACGACCGTCGCCAAGGTGACGCTGCAGCGGCCCGACAAGCTGCGCGTGCTGACACCGGGCGACGGTCCGGCGAGCGAGTTCTACGACGACGGCCGTACCATGATGGCCTACGCGCCGGCCGAGAACCTGGTCGCCATCGCGGACGCGCCGCCGACCATCGACGCGGCGTTGAAGATGGCCTACGACCGCGCCGCCATCTATTTCCCGTTCACCGACGTTGTCGTTGCGGATCCGTACACGGATCTCGCCGACGGCCTGACGGTGGCCTTTGTCATTGGCCAGTCCAAGGTTGTCGGCGGCACGACCACCAACATGGTCGCCGTCGCCAACGATCGCGTCTTCATGCAGATCTGGATCGGCGCCGACGACCACCTGCCGCGCCGGATCAAGGCCGTCTATGCTGGGGATCCATCGCGGCTGCGCCATCAGGTCGACCTGTCCGACTGGCGCCTCGACGGCCCGGTGACGGCTGCGAGCTTCACCTCGGCGCGCGCCGCCGCCGCCCGGCGCATGCCCTTCGCCGCGCCGGCAGCGAAGCCGCCCCCGACGCCGGCGGCGACACCGGCACCATGAGCCGCAGGAGGAACACATGAGAGCCATCGTCATTGGTATCGCTGCCCTCGGATTGGCCACCGCCGGCGCAGGACGCGCCTCGGCCTGGGCGCACGCGGGACGCTACGGCACGGCCAGCGGAGGCGGCGGATCCTGGAGCGCGCACGGATGGGCCGGGGGCTCGGCCTCCGGCGGCGGCGGGTCGTGGAGCGGTCACAGCGCCTACGGCGGCACCGCCTCGGGCGGCGACGGGTCGTGGCATGCCAGCGGCGCCGAGGGCGGTACCGCCTCGGGCGGCGACGGCTCCTGGCATGCGCAGGGCGCGTACGGCGGCACTGCCTCCGGGGGCGACGGGTCGTGGCAGGCGCATGACGACGGTACGAGCGTCTACGGCGGATACGACCACAACTATTACGGCAGCACCTACTCGACCTATCACCCGCCGACGGTGGTCAACGACTACTACGGCAGCGGCTGCGACGACTGCGGCGGCTGGAACGCCGCCGGCGCCGCGGCGGTCGGCGTGGTGGCGGGCGCGGCGATCGGCAGCGCCGCCACCGCGACCGCATACGACGAAGGGGTCGCCGCCGGCAGTGCCTACGCGATGAACGCGATCTACCCCAAGCTGCCCGCCGCCGGCTGCATCTACAACCCGGTTGCCGGCGCCAGCTACTACGCGTGCAACGGCGTCTGGTTCAGTCCCTCGTACGGTGCCAACGGCGTCTACTACCGCGTCGTCCCGGCCCCGTGAGCGGGAATCAGCCGCAGCCGATCGACAGCGTGGCCGTGCCTCGTGTCATTGGCCATTGCCGAAGAGGGGGCATTATGCGAAGGCCGGTTCTCCCGCTGCTCACCGCGTCCCTGTTCCTCGCCGGCTGCAATCCCTACATGGCGGCGATCGGTGCCGTCTCGCAGAGCTATGACGTCGCCACCGACGAGCGCTCGCTGTCCACCCAGGCCTCCGACACCAAGATCGAGGCCGAAATCGGCGCGCAGCTGCTGGCGTCGTCGGTCACCGGCACCGAGCGCATCACCGTCTACTGCCGGCAGGGCGTCGTCGTGCTGGCCGGCGTCGTGCCGCCGGGCTCCGCGGCCGGCGGGGCCGCGGTCGACATCGCCCGCGGTGAGCCTGGGGTGCGGCGGGTCGAGACATTCTTCGTCCTCGCAGAGCCCTCGAAGGCGCGCGACGTCGAGATCGAGGCGAAGGTCAAGGCGGTGCTCGTCGCCGATCCCAACCTCGTCGCCGGGCGGGTGGACGTCGGGGTGTGGGCCGGACACGTCATTCTGGTCGGCGTCGTCAGCGACTACACGCAGGCGCAGAGGTTCAGCGACGACGCCGGCTCGGCCTCCGGCGTCGCCTCGGTCCGCTCCTACATCCAGACTGAGAGCCAACCGTGAGTGTCGATTCCATAGCGTGCAGTGGACGGCGAATGTGTGGAGTGAACCATCCACGCTTGCGCACTTCACACGTCGAACCAGGAGGTGAGAGATGGTGAAGCAGTGGATCGCAGCAGGGCTCGTGGCCGTGGCGACGATCACCACCGGCTGCGCGACGCAGCAACAGATGCTGGCGACGCGCGCACCGCAGGCACAGCAGGTGGCGCTCAAGCGCGGACAGTTCGATATGAACTGCCCGACCGCGACGGCGACCTTGCTGTCGAGCGACTTCATCCAGCCCGCCATCCAGGGTCCGTGGGTGGAGGGCCTGCAGCGCATGGAGTACACGGTCGGCATCGAGGGCTGCGGCCAGCGCGAGACCTACGTCGTCATGTGCCAGCAGGGCACCGACAGTTGCTTTGCTGCCCATCCCCAGGGCCGCTTCGGGGGCCAATAGTCGGGCACGAGCGCGACGCCGCGACGCGCTCGTGCC
>JBOHWA010000345.1:0-4245 GCA_050735855.1 Binatia bacterium | reverse complement strand
CGGCGAGGGTGGGGCTCGCGGTCGCGCTGCGCGGCGAGGGCGTCGCCGTCGCGGTCGGCGGCGCGCCGACCGGCGCGGTGGTAAAGGCGGCGCAGTCGAAGAGGTTGCCGGCGGTGGCGCCGAGATCGGCGAAGGTGACCAAGCCGTCCTCGTTGGCGTCGGTGCGTCCGATCGCCGGCGCGACGCCAAATAGCTGGCCCGCGAGGGCGACCATGTCGGCGGCGTTGACGGCGCCATCGCCGTTGCCGTCGCCAGGGAGCACGGCCGGGGGTTGGACGCCGAAATCGCGCCCTTCGATCACCTGCCCGCTCGATGCGATCGTCAGCGCGTAGCGCCCGGGCGGCGGCGGCAGGGTCTGGCGGAAGCCGCAGCGCGATCGCAGGCGCACCGCGTAGGTGGCGGGGGCCAGGCCGCCGAGGCTGTAGTCGCCGCCAGGAGCGCTGGAGGCCGCGGCCTCGCCGGCGTCGAGGGCGCCGTCGAGATCGGTATCGGCGAACGCCGTCCAGCCCGCCAGCCCCGACTCGCCGCCGTCGCGTTCGCCGTCGCTGTCGGCATCGAGAAAGACCACGCCGGTGACGGCGCCGAGGCGGAACTGGCCGAAGGCGATGTCGGCGACGATGCTGTCGGCGCTGGGCAGCAGAAGCGTCGCCGCGGTCGGCGTCGTCGGCCGCGCGCCCCCCTGGGCGACGACGCGCACTTGGTGCGAACCGGCCAGCAGGTCCGGCAGGCGCCAGGCGCCGCCGGCGTCGGTGACGGCACATGGCTCGGTCGCGGCGCCATCACAGGTCCCGGCCGCGCCCAGCGTATCGAGCACTCCGTCGCCGTCGGCGTCGTCGTAGACCACCCAGCCGGTCAGCCCGGGCTCACCGCTGCGCAGCAGGCCGTCGCCGTTGCGGTCGTCGAAAACGATACCGCTCACCTCGGCGGCGCGCGCCGCCGGCGCCGCCAGCACACAGAGCGCCGCCAGCCCCACCGCGCGGCTCGCAGCCGCCATGCGCGCACGCCTCACCGCAGACCCGCGCCGGCCGGCTGGCGGCGGCCCTGCAGGAAGGCGCCGCCCTCCGTCTCGCGAGGGCCGAGCGACTCGAGGGCGGTCGAGCCCGAGCAGCGTTCCTCGCCGGCCGCGTTCAAAGCGACGAACGTCAGCGTGAAGCCGCCCTTGTTCTGATAGAAGAGCGTCACGGTGTAGACGCCGCCGCCCTGCGATTGCAGATCGAACGTCCCACCGGGATTGGTGCTGATGACGCGCGTGATCTGGTCGGCGCCCGCACCGGTCAGCGCCACCGTGATGGTGAACGGATCGCCGATGAAGCCACTCGGATTGTCGACTCGGATGTCGCCGCTGCAGCCCTCGAACACGCCGATGACGTTGACCGTGATCGACTGCGGGCCGCAGTGGTTGGGCTCCATCGCGGCGTCGAAGGCATCGACCGAGATGACAATCGACCGGTCCACGACGTCGACCAGGTCTTTGGCGTCTTTCACCTTGAACGGAAAACGCAGCTCCGCCGACGGTCGCGGCACGGGCAGCGGAACGTCGACCGAGGCCGGCGCCACGAGCGCCGCGCCGCTGGCGGTGCCCACGAGCCGCTTGACGCCGGTGTCGATTGGCCCGGCGTCGCTCGCCATGGCGATCACCGTCACGGATTCGCCTGCGTTGACCGTGCCACCGGCGACCGGCTGCACGAAGCTCACCACCGGGCAGGTGGTGTCGTCGCCGCCGACGGCAAAGGTCAGCGTATTGGACGAGGCGTTGTGGCCATTCTGATCGGTCGCCGTGGCGCGGACGGTCACCGTCGACTGCGCGAAATCGCGCTCTTTGAGGGTGATCGTGAGCATCTCAGTGCAGGACTTCTTGCCGCTGCATCCGAGCGCCTGCTGCGATGCCCCGGACGCCACCGCGTCGCCGGTCGCATCGAGTTGGACGAGGAGCAGCTTGTGGTTGTCGGAGGCGTTCACCGTGACGACGATGGAGCCGCCGGGTGGCACCGGTGAGGTGGTGGCGCTGCTGAGGGTGATCTTCGGATTGGTCTGGTCCTCGACCGCCACCTCCACCACGTTGCTGCGCGCCAGAATGGGCGGCGAGGAGAGGCTCGACTCGAGCGTCGCCGAGATCCGTGTCGTGCCGGGCTCGCGCGGCGTCAGGAGCGCGTGCGGAAGTTCCGTGATGTCGGTGATGGCCGCCCGGCTCGAGCTCGACGACTCCCAGCGGAAGAGCGCGTCGTCCGGGACGCGGTAGGGGGGCTGGCCGACCACCGTGCAGATCGACGGGGAGGACGGCGGCACCCCGTCGGGCAGTTTGATCGACGTGGGGCAGGTCAGCGACAGGCCGGTGAACGCGTTGGTGACGTCGATGTCCAGGTCTTCGGTTCCGAGACTGCGCAGGCCCTGCACCCTGAGGCCAACCCGATAGGTCCGCGGCAGCAGCTCGGGGATCTGCATCCTGATGATGTGCCCCTCGCGCGAGAGGACGAGGACCTCATCCGTCCGCCGGTCCTCGAACAGCGCGACGGGGTCGCATTCATTGGTCCCGCGCGCCTCACCCGAGATGATCGAGGCGAACTTCGCGCTGGCCGGGAGCTGCAGCAGCTCCGGCTGGATGCGGGTCGGCACGGGATTCGATTTGAACCCACCGGTGCGCTCGAGCGTGAACACCACCTTGCCGCAGAAGCCGGCCTCATCCGGCAGTCGAAAGTTGATCGAATCGGTACCCGCCGTCGCGTCGCGGCCGTGGAACGGGATGGTTCCCTGAATGAGCAGCGAGGTGGTCAGCGTATCGAAGCGCGCACCGCGGATGACGGCGATCCCGCCGGCGGTCGGGTACGGGTGCGAATCGCCCTCGGCGTCGACGTAGGTGATGCCGAAGATCAGCGGCGTCAGCGGGTCGCTGGCGGCGAACACCAGGGCGCCGGCGACGATCGCCGTGCCGACCGCGATCCCCGCGGCGACCGGCGCCGTCAGGGTCCCGGCGGCCGCCGCACCGACCGCGCGGGCCACCTTCAGTGTCCTTGCCGCGCCGCGGATCAACCGCGCCGCGTCCGCCGCGGTCGCGGTGACCCCGGCGGCCTCCAGCCCCGCCGACGCCTCGATCTCGGCGATCGACGCCCGCAGCATCTCGGGCACACCGGACGCGTCGAACGCGGCGTCGAGGTGCAATCGATCGGCCTCGCTCAGCCCCGGGTCCGACGCCAGCGCGGCGCGCTCCGCCGCCAACTCGGTGCGGGCGCGATCGACCTCCTGGCGCAGCAGCGCGGTCGACTCCCCGTAGACGCCTTCGAGGTCCAGCGTCAGCAGGGCCGCCAGCAGCGTATCGATCAGCTCCAGCGTACCGTCCAACGTGTCGGGCGCGCCGAGCGGCACGCCCGGGGCGACGTCGATGGTGAACGCCGCGCCGGCCAGGTCGCCGTCGAAGACCACCACCTCGGCCGGGCCGGTCGGCAACTCGGCCGGCAGTGCCACCAGCAACTCGGCCTCGGTCTGTTCAATCACCTCGGCCTCGAGGCCGCCGATGGTGACGCGCTTGATCGCGTCGACAGGACCGAGGTTGTCTACGGCGATGCGCACCACCGAGGCCGGCACCACGGCCAGCGCACTGTCGGGCGCGATGGCCGTGACGTGTGCCGCATGCGCCGGCACCGGGCAGGCATCGAACAGGCAGCCCGCCACGCAGGCGCGATCGGCCGGCGTCACGAGGCCGTCGCGATCGCAATCGTCGTTGGCACACGTACTCGCGCCACCAAGGCCGCGCGCGGTGGCGACCAGATCGGCCGCCGAGACGTCCACACTGCAGGTCGCGTCGCCGCGCGGGTAGGCTCCCTGACCGGCTGCTCTGCCCGCCAGCAGAGCGCACAGCACGGCGACACTGAGCGGAGTCGAAAGGAATCGAACGATCGCCATGCGCACGGGCTGAACCTGCCGCGGGACCGCCCGCCTCTCGTTCGGTTATGCAGTTTTCCTCATGGCTTTGTCGAGTGTCTTGCTCGACGACCGACCGCCCCGCTCCTCCCGAGGAGCGGGCGGGCCGCCCGCGCTCCCAGCGCGAGCCGTACGGGCTCAATGGGCGGCCGACCCCGGCTCGCTGACTGGTTGCCGTCGCCGCGCGGCGGGCAGCGCACTCTGCGCTGGGAGATACTCTCTTTGGCGTCAAGCCGCCTGCGGGAGTCGGCGGAATTTGGTGCCGTCGAAATCGGTATCGGTTTTGAGCATGCCGTAGATGGCATGGAGGAGCTTGCGCATGACCGCGAC
>JBOHWA010000344.1:0-2306 GCA_050735855.1 Binatia bacterium | reverse complement strand
CACCGGCGGCGGTGGTGGCGGCGGGCCGGGGCGCAGCCAGAGCCCGGCCGCGACCGCGACGGCGACCACCAACACTCCGATGAGCCGCGCCCGCATGCTCAGGCCTGGAAGCGCACGCGCAGGATGCGGCGCAGGATACGCAGGCCGTCGAACAACGGATGCAGGCCACTGACGCCGTGCTGGCGCGGGCTGCGCCGCACCGGCACCTCGACGACGCGGCCGCCGGCGCGGATCGCCTGCAGCAACAGCTCGGTCTCGATGTCGTAGCGCTGCGCGCGCAGCGCCAGGCGCTGCAGCAGCGAGCGGCGCACGGCGCGAAACCCGGCCTGGGTGTCGGTGATGTGGGCGCCGAAGAGCAGGTTGACCACGCCGTTGATGAAGTGCGTGCCGGCGCGGTTGAGCGCGGTGATGGCGCCGGGATCGAAGTGGCCGAGGAAGCGCGAGCCGATGACCAGGTCGGCGCCGCGCTCGAGCGCCGCCAGCAGCAGCGGGATCTCGGCCGGATCGTCCTGGCCGTCGGCGTCGAGGAAGACCAGCACGGCACCGGCCGACTGGTCGATGGCGATGCGCAGCGCCTCGCCCTTGCCGCGGTTGGGCTGCAGGCGCAGGACGCGGGCGCCGGCGGCCTCGGCGCGCGCCGCGGTGTCGTCGCGCGAGCCGTCGTCGACCACCAGGATCTCCACCGCCTGCGGCAGCGCCGCGCGACACCCCTGCACCACGGCGGCGATCGTCGCTGCCTCGTTGTAGGCGGGCAGGATGATCGAGACGCGGTGCGCGGCGTCAGGAGCGGCCGACGGCGGGACGGGGTGCGGGGCGCTGGTCGGTGACGTGCTCATAGAACAGGCGCAGGGCGCGGCGGCCGGTCTGCCACGCGGTGGCGACCGGCGCGCCAGCCAACGCCGGATAGGCCTCGCAAGGTGTGAAGCAACCTCCGCAGGCGAGCTTCTCGATATCGCGGCGCGCCGCGTGCGTCGCCGGCGCGTTCCAGATCTCGCTCACGGCCTTCTCGCGCAGGTTGCCGAGCGGGCGCTTGTAGACGTGGCAGGGATAGAGGTCGCCCTCCGGCGAGACGAAGGCGGTGCTGCGCAGCGACTGGCAGACGATGCCGGTCGGCTCGCCGCGCTGATAGAACTCGAGGTTGGTGAGGAACATGAGCTCCATCGCGTCGACCAGGTTGCGCGGCAGGCCGCGGCGCTGGATCTGCCGCCGCACCAGGGCGCGCGTCGCCGGCTTGGGTTGCGCCGCCAGGTGGCCGTTGTTGAAGAAGTGCTCGGAGATCTGCAGCCAGTTCCAGTGCCACTCGTCGCCACGGAAGTCGGGCAGGCGGCGCGTCAGCTCGGCCTCCAGCGCATCGATCTGTTCGGCGTTGTCGGCGGTGATGGTGGTGCCGACGTAGGCGTGCACGCCGTCCATCGTGCGCAGGCGGCGGAAGGTCTCGATGGCGCGCTCGAAGCTGCCCTCGCGGCCGCGGATGCGGTCGTGCACCGGCGGCGGCGCGTCGAGGCTGACGGTGATCAGCAGCTCGAGGTCGGGGCGCAGCGCCCGCACCCGTTCCGCGGCCTCGACGACGCGCGCGGTGAACCAGCCGTTGGTGGGGAAGTGCAGCACACCGAGCGACGGCGCCGCGCAGGCCGCCTCGATCACCGCCAGCGCATCCTGGCGCAGGAACAGCTCGCCGCCGGTGAGATCGAGCCAGTTGAGGTGCGGCATCTGGGCGAGAATGCCGGCCACCTCGGCGGCCGACAGCTCGTGGCCCGGGGTGAGCTCCCAGGTGTGGCACATCGAGCAGCGCAGGTTGCAGCGCCGCGTCAGCTCCATCACCAGGCGGGTGGGCGCCGACGGCCGGCGTACCCACGTCTCGGCAAGGCGCATGAGAAACGCGGGGCGATGCAGACGACGCATGGGTGAGACTCTTCTCGGGGCTACCACGGGCTGCGTTGCAGGGTCAACGACGATCGGCGCGCCGCACCGCGCCGGGCGGGCACACCGGTCATTGCGGTCCTTCGCGACCCGTCCGCGACGCGCGCGGCATGGCGCTGCCGTCGGCCACGCGGGCGGCGAACTCGCCCAGCGCCATGCGCACCAACTGCGCCTGCTTGCCGAGCGGCAGGCCGGACTGGCTGAGCTGGCTGCAGCCGGCACATCCCGTCTGGGCGTCGATGTGGGCGCGGTCGCGCGAGGCCAGCGCGGCGCGCAGGGCGGTCAGGCGGGCGCCGGTCCAGATGGCGCGCAACGGCGTCTGGTCGACGTTGCCGAGCCCGTTCTTGGCGTTGAAGTCGACACAGCACGGCACCACGGTGCCGTCC
>JBOHWA010000343.1:0-3947 GCA_050735855.1 Binatia bacterium | reverse complement strand
GATCGCAGAGACCTCTGCGTCCGTCCTCTGCGAACCTCTGCGACCTCTGCGCTGAGAAAAGAGCGTCAACGGGTTACCGCGGCAGGCCAAGGACACGGTCGCCGATGATGTTGCGCTGGATGTCCTTCGAGCCGGCGGCGATGGTCGCCGCGAAGGCGATCAGGTAGTGGCTCACCCAGCTGGCGGCGCCGGTGTGACTGCGCGAGACGCGCGTCGGGCTGCCGTGCGCGTCCCATTCGAGCGTGTCGATCCCCATCACGTCCATCGCCACGGCGAAGACGCGCTGTTGCAGCTCGGAGAAGAAGAGGCGGATGAGCGACGCCTCGGCGCTCGGCACGCCGGTGCGCGCGGTGCGGCTGACGCTGCGGTAGGTCATCGAGCGCAGCGCCTCGACCTCGGCGCGCAGCAGCGCCAGGCGGCGGCCGACCTCGTCATCCTGCAGCGCCGGCGTGTCGCTGGCGCCGGCGGCGCCGCCGTACGGCGTGACGCGCGCGACGTCGATGAGCTGTTCGACCATGCGCGTCAGGCGCACCTGCTCGGAGAGAAAGGCGGTGCCGCGCTCGAAGCTGAGCGTCGACATGGCGACGTTCCAGCCGTCGTTGAGCTGGCCGACGATGTTCTTCCGCGGGATGCGGACCTCGTCGTAGAACACCTCGCAGAAGTCGCTGCCGCCCGCCATCGTCTTGATCTCGCGCAGCTCCATCCCGGGCAGGCCCATCGGGCAGATCACCCAGGTGATCCCCTTGTGCTTCGGCGCGTCGGGGTCGGTGCGCACCAGCAGCTCCTGCCATTCGGCGATCTGCGCGAAGCTGGTCCAGATCTTCTGGCCGGTGACCACCAGGTCGTCGCCGTCGATCACCGCGCGGGTCGACAGCGCGCCGAGATCGGAGCCGGCGCCGGGTTCGGAGAAACCCTGGCACCAGATGACCTCGCCCTTGAGGATCTTCGGCAGGTGGTAGGACTTCTGCTCCTCGTTGCCGCGCGCGATCAGGGTCGGCCCGCCGTGGTTGAGGCCGACGAACAGCGTATTCGGATCGCGCGCGCCGGAGCGGGCGAACTCCTCGTACCAGATGAGCTGCTCCATCAGCGTGGCGCCGCGGCCGCCGTATTCCTTGGGCCACGAGATGCCGGCGTAACCGGCGTCGTGCAGCTGGCGCTGCCACTCCATGTCGAAGGCGCGGCGCGCCTGCAGGTCGTGCTCAGGCGGCTCGGTGGTCGGCTGGTTCTTCTCCAGCCAGGCGCGCGCCTGCTCGCGAAAGCGTTCCTCGGCGGGCGAAAAGGTGATCTCCATCCCCAAGTAGCTATCGAATCGCCGGCAGATGGAGCAAGCGGGGCGGGCCGCCGCCCTATTCTTTGCTGATCGTGAACTTGCCGAACGAGAAGCCGAGGTCGACGCCCTGGCCGGTGCCGGTGAGTTCGAGCGACACGGTGCCCTTGGTCATCACCTGGGCGGAGGACGACGGGCCCGCACCGGCGTGGGCGTCGGCCATGGCATAGCCGCCGAAGATCTCGTCGAGGCTCTCGATCGGCGAGAACTTCCCGTGGCCGTCGGTCACCGTCGACTTGCCGACCGTCAGCCCGCCGCCGGTGGTCTTGATCGCCACCTTGGCCGACTGGCCGTTGTCGCAGGTCACCGTGCCGGTGCCGCTGGCCGTCTTGTAGAACGCCGACCAGCCGGCGAGATCGAAGCGCATCGTGCAGCGCGTCTGCGCCGCGCCGGCCGGTCCGGCCAGGACGGCGATCAGCGCGCCCACCATCGTCATCCGCACAATCGTTCGACTCTGCATCGCTCGCCTCCTGGCTTTGGGCACGCCGCGCTGCGTGCGCTTCAACTTATGACATCGCCGGCGGTCGATCGGGAAGCCCTCCCCGCCCACTTCGAGGCGTCGGTTGACCGCAGCGCAGGCGGCGACGTAGGAGCGCCCGATGGCCGGACTGCAGGATCGCTTCCGCCTCGAGGGGCGCACCGCGCTGGTCACCGGCGCGAGCCGGAACATCGGCGCGGCGATCAGCCGCGCCTTCGCCGAGGCGGGCGCGCACCTGATCATCAACGCGCGCGACGGCGTGCCGCTCGAGGCCCACGCCGCAGCGCTGCGCGCGCGCTTCGGCGGCGCCGTGACCGCCATCGCGGCCGACCTGTCACAGCCGGCGGAGCGCGCCCGCCTGATCGATGCGGCGCGGCAGGCGGGCGGTGACATCGACATCCTGATCAACAATGCCGCCGCCGGCGCCCGTCCGGCGCACGGTCTGGAGACCACACCGGCGATGTGGGCGGCGGCCTACGAGGTGAACGTCGCCACGCCCTTCGAGCTCTGCCGCGCCTTCATCCCGGCGATGACGCAGCGCGGCCGCGGGGCGGTGGTCAACGTCCTCAGCACCGCCGCCTTCGCCGTGGTGCCGCCGATGCTGGCTTACGGCGCCACCAAGGCAGCGCTGTGGACGATGACCAAGTACCTGGCCCGCGAGTGCGCGCCGGCAGTGCGGGTCAACGCCGTCTGCCCCGGCACGGTACAGGAGGGCGGTGGGCTGAAAGTGCCGAGTTGGGCGCAGCTGTTGCCGCTGACCGCGCTCGGCCGTGTCGGCGAGCCTGACGAAGTCGCCGCCGCCGCGCTGTTCCTCGCCTCCGACGCGTCGAGCTACACCACCGGCCAGGTCGTGTTTGTAGACGGCGGCCGGGTCATGGCCCCGTAGCCGAGCCGCGCGGCTACCGGCGTGCCACCGGCTCGCCCCTGCGAGCCGTGAGCGGGCCGCCGCGGCGCCACATGTAGCAGGAGTCCGGCAGGCCGCCGGTTTCCGCGGCGCTGGCGCTGTCCGGCGACAGCATCGCCCACAGGTCGAGGGCGGCGAAGCATTGGATCAGCGCCGGCGCGAGCATGAGCAGCGCGTCGCGCAACGGCGCGGAGTCACCCGGGTCGGCGAACTGCTCCAGCACCGCGGCGCTGATGCCGGCGCGCAGCGAGCGGCCGTCGAGCGCAGCCACAGACGCGCTGCGATCCTGCCATTCGGCTGAGCGCAGCTCGGCCGCGCTGCGCACCCGCTGGCGCGCGGCGAGATCGCGCAGCAGCAGGTCGTACATCGCGACCCGCCCGGTGATGGCGATCTCGCGCTGTGCGGCGAAGCGGTCGAACGGCACGGCCAGCGCCTCGGCCGGCGCGAAGTGCAGATCGTTGAGCTGGGCGGTCAGCTCCAATTCGCCGGGCGCCAGCTCGCTGCCGTCGATGGTGACATCGCGGCGGAAGAGGCGCTCCCCCGAGCGCCGCGCGGCGGCCGCCCCCTGCAGGCGGTCGTCCTCGGCGAGGGCCCAAGCCAGCGTCGGCACCAGCAGGTGGGCGAGGGTCAGGATGTGCGAGCAGCCGCGCGGCCCGCCGATCTCGGCTCCGACCAGGCGCGCGGCGCCGCCATCGAGCGCCAGGCCGGCGAGGTGATCGACGCGGCCGATCAGATCGCGGCAGCTGTCGCCGCCGGTCGCGGGGACGGCCTCGAACGCCACCGTCGGCATCTGCGCGGCGATCGATTCGATGCGGCGCGCCGCGCGGTCGACGCGGCCGTCGAGGCGCATGTGGTGGATGATACCGGGCCCTTGCAGATCGCCGCCGACGGGCGCGAAGCCAACCTTGCGCAGGTCGAGCACGTAGGCGGTAAAGTCGACCCGCTCCGGCGTGCCGTGCGTCAGCGTGACCGACAGGGAGCGCGTGTGTATCGGGCGGGCGGCGGGCATACGCGCTTGTGCCCACCCAAACGCCGGCAGCGCAAGCACACCGCGCGGGAGGGCGCCGCTTTGTCGGCGCCGCGCTCGCCGCGCGCAGATCGTTTGGTGCCACGCGGCGCCTGGAGGGCGCCGCTCCGTCGGCGCCCTTCGACAGGCTCAGGGCGAACGGGACTCTGCCCCACGCCCGGCGCCGACAAGCGGCGCCTCCCAGGCTGTGCCATTTTCGGCGGGTACCGCC
>JBOHWA010000342.1:0-3775 GCA_050735855.1 Binatia bacterium | reverse complement strand
ACTGCAGTCACCGACCGACAATTTCGTACGGGACATGTTCGACGGCGACGCCGAGCGCGTCGACGAAGAGCTCGGCAACCAGCTCGGCTACCGCATCTGGCGTGAGACCCCGCGCCGCACACCCACTGCGGCGGCGCCCTGGGCCGCTCGTAAGCCCATGCGTATTGGCGGACTAGCGACAACAAGGCGCTCAGAATGCGGAAGGCCGCTGACTGGGTGATGTCAGCGGCCAACCCACTCCGGCGCGACTTCCAGCTTGGGGACCGTCCCCGCGCACGGAGCACGAACATACCCGAACGGCTGCGGTCTCACAACAGGCGGCCCCGGTACCTGGTCAGTTTGGAAATTGTTGCACAGGTGTCAAGCGACACCCGGAACTGACCCCCTGACGACATGCAAAATTGCCCCCGGACGTGGTGGTAGCGGTTCATCCTCGGAGTCCATAGGAGGGACCCGCGCGCCGCGAAGCGCCCCCACGCGGCTGGCGTAGCGGCGCGTGGGAGGTCCCTGTGGGCCCCCGAGGATGAAGCGCGGTGACAGGCGGTGGCGCTGGTCATCGCGCGGCCTGATCGTCGAGGTTGGTGGCCTTGACGAGGCCGGCGCGGCGTTTCTCGCGCAAACGGTAGCTGTCGCCACGGATGGTGACGACATGGCTGTGATGGAGCAGTCGATCGAGGATGGCGGTGGCGACGACGGGATCGCCGAACACGGTGCCCCACTCGCCGACCGAGCGGTTGGAGGTGATGAGCAGGCTGCCGCGCTCGTAGCGCCGCGACACGAGCTGGAAGAACAGGTGGGCGGCGTTGGGATCGAACGGCAGGTAGCCGAGCTCGTCGATGATCAGCAGCTTGGGCTTGGCGTAGAAGGCCAGCCGCTCGTCGAGGCGTCCTTCGCCATGGGCCTTG
Organism: Binatia bacterium; assembly: GCA_050735855.1. Lineage (GTDB taxonomy): Bacteria > Desulfobacterota > Binatia > HRBIN30 > CADEER01 > JBOHWA01. The sequence goes on along the minus strand of JBOHWA010000342.1, from coordinate 2,870 downwards.
ACCAGGCCGGCGAGCAGGGCCGGCGCCGAGGCGAACAACACCGAGTATCCCTCGCGGATGGCCTCGCGGCCGAGCGCGATGGCGAGATGGGTTTTGCCGACGCCGGGCGGGCCGAGCAGCAGCAAGGCATCGCCATGGGCGACCCAGCGGCACGCCGCGAGCTCGCGGATCTGGCCGCGGTCGAGCGAGGGCTGGGCTGCGAAGTCGAAGCCGTCGAGATCGCGCAGCGTCGGGAAGTGGGCGATCTTGCTGGCCATCTCGATGCGCCGCTCGTCCTTGCGGGCAACCTCGCGCTGGCACAGGAAGGCCAGCGTCTCACGCAGCGTCAGCTCGCGCCGCGCAGCATCGTCGAGCAGAGTGTCGAGCTGGTCGCGGATCGCCGTCAGCTTGAGCCTGCTGAGCATGTCGATCAGCGCGTCGTGGTCGACGGCTGGCGAGGACAGCGTCATCACCAGCCTCCCCCGAGCAGCCGCTCGTATTCGTCGAGGGGGCGCAGCAGCTCGGCGCTGATCGCCGGCGGCGCCATCGCCTCGGCTGGCAGGGCGGCCGGCCGCGCCGGCACCAGGCCGGCCAGGTGCACGGCCTCGATCACGCGTTGCCGGCGCCCGCCGGCTTCGGCGTGAGCCGCCACCTGCTGGCCGCGATGCTCGATGCAGACCCGGCCGCCGGCCACCACGACACGCACCGTCTCGCCGAGCAGCCGCCACGGCACGCTGTAGGCGTTGGTGTCGACTTCCACGCAACAGTCGCTCTGGACGCGACGCTGCAGGTCGCGAACCTGGCGGAACGGCGGCCGGCCGGCGAGCGGCTGCAGCGCCGCCGCTTCGTCGCGTGCGAACCGCACCTGTGGCACCTCGCCGGTCGTGCCGTGCTCGCGAGCGTCGGCGATCTCGCGCATCCACCACGAAAGATGGCCCTCCAGCTCCGACCAGCTGGCGAAGCTGTGGCCCGCTATCGCATTGCGCTTCACGTAACCGACACCGCGCTCGTCCTTCCCCTTGGTCCGCGCCCGGTACGGCGCGCAGGCCCGCGGCTTGAAGTGCCAGTAGCGCGCGAACGCCCCAAAACGCTCGTTGAACCGCACCTCACGCGTCGCAACGTCGTGGTGCTCCACCAGCGCCCGCGCGTTGTCCACCAGCACCTCCTGCGGCACCCCGCCGAACGCCGCGAAGGCGCCCTCCAGGCCGTCCAGCCACGACGACTGCCGCTCGTGCCGGAACGCCTGCACCCAGCAGCGCCGCGAGTATCCAAGCGTCGCAACGAACAGGTAGACCCGCACGCGCTCCCCGCCGATCGATATCGCCGTCTCGCCAAAGTCGATCTGCAGCTGCCGGCCGGGCGGCGTCTCGAAGCGCACCGTAGCGCGCGCCTCCGCCTCGAGCTGCTGGCGCAGCGGCGCCACCGCTCGCTCGACCGTCCGAAGGCTCACCTTCAACCCGTGCTCCCGCTCCAGGTCCTGCCGCACCACGTCGGCGTTGCCCCGGTGTCGCCGGAACTCTTCCGCAAGCCAGTCCTCCAGCCCGTCGAGCGCTCGATGCCCGCGCTCCCGCCGGTATGCACGCCACTCCCGATGCTCCAAGTACCGCTTCACCGTATTGCGGCTGCACCCGAGTTCCGCCGCTATCCGCTTGCTCCCCCAACCCAACTCGCTCAGTCGCAACATCGCCGCAACTTCGTCCGGCGTACGCATCGCCTCTCCCTGCAGTTCTTCGACCTGCAGGCTTACTGCCATCAACTCCTTCGACATCTCGACCTCTTCCTGGCTGCGACCGGGGGGCAATTTCCCGTGTCGCCAGGGGGTCAGTTTTCCATGTCGCCCGACACGTGGCGCTCATGCTCTTCATGCGTACGGCAGACCGGACGCTTGGTCCCTATGAGCGCCACGGAGTGGCGCGCTCCCGGCACACCCCGACTGCAGCGCATTTTCATAGGCGGAGAATGAGGAAAGCGCGCTCGTACTGGGGGAGTTCGTTACGCAGCGTCAGCCGCGTCGGCCTTGATCAGATATCCGGCGCCCCGGATCGTGTGGATCTGGACGGTCGCGCCCGCGTCGGTCAGCAAGCGTCGCAGGCGATGGACATAGACCTCCATGGCATTGGACGATACGCCCTGCGCGGCGCCGAAGACCTGACCGCGTAGCACCTCGTGCGAAACCAGCCGGCCGTTGCGCTTCATCAGGACCTCGAGGAGATCCGCTTCGCGCGCCGGCACCGCGACCGGCCTTCCGGCGACGCTGGCCTGCCGGCCGGCGGTCTCCAGGATGACGTTACCCAGCTTCAGCACCTGCCCTTCGGGGGAGGGTGCGCGACGCAGCAGCGACTGCAATCGCGCGATGAGCTCCTCGGTGGCGAACGGCTTGACCAGGTAATCGCTGGCGCCTTTGTCCAGGCCCTTGACGCGGTCCTCGATGCCGCTGCGCGCCGTCAGGACGAGGACGGGTGTTCCGTCGCGCCGCCGCCGCATCTGGTCGAGCAGGCTGAGGCCGTCGGCGTCTGGCAGGCCGAGGTCGAGCACCACCGCGGCGTAGGCCATGGCCCGCAGCGACGCCTCGGCATCGCCGACGGTTCGTGTCCAGTCGACTTCCAGGCCGGCGCGCTCCAGCGCCTTGGTCAGAAGGGTGACCAGCTCACCATTGTCCTCGACCACCAGTACCCGCATCTGCCGCATCCCCGGTCATTGCGCCATGATGGGGATATAGTCCGCAGACCTGTCATGTTCCTGTCGTCGAGGCTCCCATGAAGCAGCTGAAGATTCCCGCGGTCTACATGCGTGGCGGCACCAGCAAGGGCGTCTTTTTCCTCGCCCAGGACCTGCCATCTGACCCTGAGCTGCGGGACCAAATCCTGATGCGGGTGATCGGCAGTCCGGAC
>JBOHWA010000341.1:0-10195 GCA_050735855.1 Binatia bacterium | reverse complement strand
CCCTCTGCGTTGAAAAGTGAGGCCCGCACGTCACGCGGCCTGCATCTTGGCGACGGCGCGGCCGGCCGCTTCGTACATCGACACGGTGCGGTCGCAGTACTCGACCCCGTAGTGCGAGAGGATCTTGAAGCCTTCGGTCTCCCACGAGCCGGGGATGCGGAAGATGGCGATCTTGTCGGCCGGCTTGTGGCCCGATTCGATGACGCCCTTGATGACGCCGCGGGCGACGATGTCGACGCGGGTGTTGGAGACCACGTTCATCATCACGGCGATCTTCTTGACGCCCGGCTTGCGCAGGATGAGCTTGGTCAGCTCGCAGGCCTTGGTGACGCTCGGGTTGCCGCCGATCTCGCAGTAGTTGGCCGGCTTGCCGCCGTGCTTGCGGATGGCGTCGAAGAGCGTCAGCGAGCCGCCGCCGGCGCCGATCACCAGGCCGAGGTCGCCGTCGAACTCCACCACGTTGCCGGCCACGCCGCGGTGGTCGGAGGCGTCGACCGCGGCGCCGTCGATCTCGAACTGCGTCGGCGGGCGCGCCTGGCGCTTCTCCTCCGGCGCGATGCCGAGCTCCTTGAGGATGCCCTTGTGCAGGTCGCGCGCGTCGTCTTCCATGTCGACGTGCCCGTCGAGGCAGACGAAGCGCCCGTCCTCGAGCTTGGCGAGCGGGTTGATCTCGGCCAGGGTCAGCCCGTAGGCGACGAAGATGCGCGCCAGCGAGGCGGCGATGCGGCTCAGTTGATTGAGGTCGCCGCCGCTGATCTTGAGCTGCGAGATCAGCTCCTTGGCCATGTAGTCGGAGAAGGGCAGCAGGGTGGAGAAGTGGCGCTTGGCGATGTGGTCGGGGTGGGTCTCGGCGACCTCCTCGATGTCGATGCCGCCCATGTCGCTGCAGATCATCACCGGCTTGCGGGCGAAGCCATCCCACGTGATGCCGAGGTAATACTCCTGCTTGATCGGCGCCCGCGCCTCGACCAGCACGCCGCGCGGCTGATGGCCGTTGATGGTCAGCGCCAGGATCTTCGTCGCCGCCTCGGCGGCCTGTGCCGGCGTGTCGCTGAAGAGCACGCCGCCGGCCTTCATGCGGCCGCCGCTCAGCACCTGCGACTTGAGCACCGCCGGGCCGGCGATCTCCGCCGCGATGGCACTGGCCTCGGCCGGCGTGTGGGCGACCCGCGATCCGGTCGGCAACGGCACCCCGTGCTTGCCGAAGAGCTGTTTCGATTCGTACTCGTAGAACCGCATCCGTGCACCTGCGCTCGAGGATTGTGAAGTGATTGGATCGACGCTGACCGACGAAGAACTGTCAGGAACCGGAATGCAGGCGCTACTATCTGGGCGTCTGGAGGTCAACAGAAGTACCTCGCGTTGCCGTGAGCTTGTCTGGCAGCCGTTTTCTTCAACGCAGAGGACGCAGAGGATCGCAGAGGGAAGACTAGACGCCACTTCCTCTGCGATCCTCTGCGCCCTCTGCGTTGAAAAAGGCGTATGGTGTGCCCCGGCTGCCCGCGTGACCGGCTGGCTCGACCGCGGCGTCGATGCTAGGCAAATCGTCATTCTCTGATTCAATGGGGGCTGGTCATGGCAGACGCGAAGCTGAATGCGATCGATCTCACCGGCGTCGACCGGTTGGTCTCGACCGTCGAGGCGCTGGTGCGCGAGGCGCTCGCGGTGGCGAGTAAGCGTACCAACGGCGGCAAGGGGATCGACGACGAGCAGGTGCATGCCGAGCGTCTGGCCTACGCGGCCACCGAGGCGCGCGCCGCCCGCGATCTGTTGACCTACGCGGCTGGCGTGGCCGTCAGCCAGCCCGAGCCCAGCGTCGCAGCCATGGCCGGCGTCTTCGCCGGCGAGGTGGCGCAGAAGCTGCGCGGCCAGATCGAGGTCCATCCGGAGGAGTTCGGCATCGCCGACGAGCGCCTGAACGCCACGCTGGGCAGCGCGGAGCTGCGCGCGCTGCTGCGCGCCGCCACCGGCGACGCCGTGGTCAGCGCCATCGGCCGCCACGTCATCGCCCAGCGCGGCGTCAATCACTCGTGGATCAACGACGAGCTGGCGGTGATGACGCGTGATTCGGTGCGCCAGTTCGCCGAGAAGGAGGTGGCGCCGACCGCCGAGCACATCCACCGCCACGACGGCCTGGTCTCCGACGAGTTGATCAACAAGATGGGCGAGCTCGGCTTCTTCGGCATGGCGGTGCCGGAGGCCTACGGCGGTGGCGGCATGGGCAACCTGCCGATGATCATCACCACCGAGGAGCTGTCGCGCTGCTCGCTGGCCGCCGCCGGCAGCCTGATCACCCGCCCGGAGATCCTCACCAAGGCGCTGATCAAGGGCGGCACCGAGGCGCAGAAGGCCACGTGGCTGGCGCCGGTCGCCGCCGGTCAGGTCATGGTCGGCATCTCGGTCACCGAGCCCGATACCGGCTCCGACGTCGCGGCGGTGAAGTGCCGCGCCGACGTTGCCGAGGTCGGCGGCCAGTCGGGCTACGTGATCAACGGCGCCAAGGCCTGGTGCACCTTCGCCGGCCGCGCCAACGTGCTGGCGGTGCTGGCGCGCACCAACCCCGATCCGAAGGCCGGTGCGCGCGGGCTGTCGCTGTTCATCGTGCCGAAGGACACCTTCGACGGCCACGAGTTCGAGATGCGCCAGCCGGGCGGCGGCGCGTTGCACGGCAAGGCCGATCGCACGCCGGGATATCGCGGCATGCACTCGTTCACGCTCGCCTTCGACAACTATTTCGTCCCGGCCGAGAACCTGGTCGGCGAGGCGGGCGGCCTCAACAAGGGCTTCTATCTGCAGATGAACGGCTTCGCCGCCGGCCGCCTGCAGACCGGCGGGCGCGCCACCGGCCTGTCGCAGGCGGCACTCGAGCGCACGGCGGAGTACGCCGCCGACCGCAAGCAGTTCGGCCAGCCGATCGGCAACTTCGGGCTCACCCAGCACAAGCTCGGCCGCATGGCGACGCACATCATGGCCGGCCGCCAGCTGACGTACGCCGCGGCGCTGGCGATGGACGCCGACGAGTCGATCGCGCTCGAGCCGGCGATGGCCAAGCTGTTTGCCTCCGACGTCGCCGTGTGGACCACCCAGGAGGGCCAACTCGTCCACGGCGGCTGGGGCTATGCCGAGGAGTTCCCCATTTCGCGCTACGTCGTCGACGCGACCGTCCTGCCGATCTTCGAGGGCGTCAAGCCGATCCTCGAGCTCAAGGTCATCGCCCGCACCTTGCTGGCGGGCTGATCCGTCGATGGGCCGGACCGCTGTACCTACGACGAGGACCGGAACCGCCTGACCAAGGTGCGCTACACGATCGAGTAACTGGTCCGTGTCGTCGCGCCCCTACGCCGGACCCGACGCGCGCGAGGAATTTGCCCGCCACTGCCGTCAGGGCTTGCCGTTGCCGTGCGAAGCCTTACCCTCGACCCATGGCCTTCTGGAACAACGACAAGATGAAGAACAAGCAGACCTTTTCGATCGGCTACTTCGTCATCGCCGTCGCCGTCCTCTTCCTCGTCCAGACCCTGCTGGCGCCGAAGTCCGACGAGCTCAGCTACTCCGACTTCAAGTCCAAGCTCGCCGCCGGGCAGGTCGAGGATGTCCTGATCTCCGACACCCTGATTCGCGGCACCCTGAAGCCGGCGGCCACGGGGGAACCGGCCAAGCCGTTCGTCACCGTGCCGGTCGCCGACGATCAGCTGGTCCCGGCGCTCGAAGCCCAGGGGGTCAAGTTCCGCGGCCAGTACGACAACCCGGTGATCGGCGCCCTGGTCTCCTGGGTGCTGCCCGCCGTGGTCTTCGTCGGCATCTGGATGCTGGTCATGCGCCGCTTCGGCCCGCAGTCGGGCGTCATGCAGCTCGGCAAGAGCCAGGCGAAGATCTACGCCGAGAAGGAGATCGGCGTGACCTTCGACGGCGTCGCCGGCCAGGACGAGGCGAAGGCGGAGCTCAAGGAGATCGTGCAGTTCCTCAAGGAGCCGGAGCGCTTCCGCCGCCTCGGCGGCAAACTGCCGCGCGGCGTGTTGCTGGTCGGCGCGCCGGGCACCGGCAAGACGCTGCTCGCCAAGGCGGTGGCCGGCGAGTCCAAGGTGCCCTTCTTCTCGATCAGCGGCTCGGAATTCGTCGAGCTGTTCGTCGGCATGGGCGCGGCGCGGGTACGCGACCTGTTCGCCCAGGCGCAGGCCAAGGCGCCGTGCATCGTGTTCATCGACGAGCTCGACGCACTCGGCAAGGCGCGCGGCGTCGGCGGCTTTCCCGGCGGCCACGACGAGCGCGAGAACACGCTCAACCAGTTGCTGGTCGAGATGGACGGGTTCGATACCGGCAAGGGCGTGGTCATCCTCGCCGCCACCAACCGGCCCGAGGTGCTGGATCCGGCCCTGCTGCGCGCCGGGCGCTTCGACCGCCAGGTGCTGGTCGACCGCCCCGATCGCAGGGAGCGCGAGGCGATCCTGCGCGTCCATATCAAGGACGTGAAGCTCGGGCCCGACGTCGACCTCGACCGCCTGGCGCAGCGCACGCCGGGTTTCGTCGGCGCCGACCTCGCCAACCTGGTCAACGAAGCGGCGCTGCTCGCCGCGCGCAAGGACAAGGCGCAGGTCGAGATGAGCGACTTCGACGAGGCGATCGACCGCGTCGTCGCCGGTCTGGAGAAGAAGAACCGCCTGATCAATCCGAAAGAGAAGCAGATCGTCGCGACGCACGAGATGGGGCACGCGCTGGTCGCCGCCTTCACCGAGGGCGCCGATCCGGTGCACAAGATCTCGATCATCCCGCGCGGCATCGCGGCGCTCGGCTACACGCAGCAGCTGCCGACCGATGATCGCTACCTGATGACCAAGCCGGAGCTGCTCGGCAAGGTCGACGTCCTGCTCGGCGGCCGCGCCGCCGAGGCGGTGGTGTTCGACGAGATCTCCACCGGCGCCCACAACGACCTGCAGCGCGCCACCGACATCATCCGCGCGCTGGTGGTCGAGTACGGCATGGGCGAGACCCTCGGCCCGCTGACCTACGCCCGCCGCCGCTCGCCATTTCTCGGCGACGGGACCGGATTCGTGCCGGATGGCGGCCGCGAATACAGCGACGCCACCGCGCAGGCCCTCGACGACGAGATGAAACGCCTGATGTCCGAGCGCCTCGAGCGCGTGACCGCGCTCCTGCGCACCCACCGCCCGCTGCTCGACCGCCTCGCGGCGCTGCTGCTCGAACGCGAGGTGCTGGAGGCGGAGGAGTTCCTGCGCCTGGTCGAGGAGTGGAAGGTGCAGGCGGCGGCAGCTTGAAGATGTCTCACCACAGGGGCTCAGGGGCACGCAGAAGGAAAGAGATCTTCACCGCGGAGACGCGGAGCACACGGAGGTGCGCAGCTCGTCTCTGCGTCCTCCGCGTCTCCGCGGTGAGCTTTCTTCTGTTCTTGTTCTGCTCTGTGTCCTCTGTGCCCTCTGTGGTGAACTTCTTCTACGCGCGCTTCATCTCCGCCAGCGGCTTGATCATGTACGTCGTGCTGGCGCGCGCCGCGAGCTTGCCGGCGGACCAGATGTCCACCTCCGCGTAGGCGCTGCGCCGGCTGTGGCGCAGGACGTACGCTTCGGCGGTGACCGGGCCGGGGAAGATCGCCTCGAGGTAGTTGATGTTCATCTCGATGGTCAGCAGCGCGCTCTGGAAGCCGTAGATGGTGATCAGCGCGACGGCGACGGCGGTGTCGGCCAGGCCGAAGCTGGCGCCGCCGTGCATCACGCCCGAAGGGTTGCCGAGCTGCGTGCGGGCCTCGACCTCGAGCTTGGAATAGCCGAGGCGCGCATCGCGCACCTCGATGCCGAGGTGGCCGGGAAAGAACGGGTTGTCGCGGTTGAACCCGTCGAGGATCGCCTGGCGCACGGCCGGATCGATGGCTGGGTAGTCGCGGCCACGGCTGCCGGTGTCGATCGATGCCATGCGGGCGTTCATAACGTGACCGGGGCCCGGTGAACAGTGGCCAGGCTTTGCCCAGGAAAGCAGAAGGCCACCACGGATTACGCGGATTTCTGAGTCCCACTCCGCAATCCGTGGTTGGTATTCTGAGTTCTGACGCCAAGCCCAGGCTTTGCCTCAGACGTCGAGCCGAGCCGCTCAAACCGCTGACTGTGGCGACTTCGAGGGTTCCTTCCCCCCTTGCGGGGGAAGGTCAGGATGGGGGGTTGATCGAGGCCCAACGCCACCTTTGTCGCGGACTTCCCCCCATCCTGTCCTTCCCCCGCAAGGGGGGAAGGGACCCTGGGATCAGCCGCCGACAATCGGACATCTCGGCTAACCTGCCGCGACGCCGAAGTTCTGAGGCAAAGCCGGCTCAGGGCGAACGGGGTTTAAGAAGTCGGTGCTGAGCTTGTCGAAGCACGCCGACGGAGCGGCGCCCTCCCGTGTTGTTCGATCGGGCGCGGCGCGGCGCGGGGCGGGGCCTTCAGTGTTCGATCAGATCCGCGCGGTACTCGGGGTGGTCGGTCAACCAGGTTGACAGGCGCTGCATCGACACTTCGTTCTGCTTGTTGATGAAGCGGTAGATCGGTCCTTCAAACCACTTCCACGGTCGCTGGGTCAGGTTGTAGCGCTCCTCGAAGTGGAGCCGGGTGCGGTTTGTACCGGTGGGCTCGAGGCGGACGCGGCCGACCTGGTCGTTGCCCGGCGCGCGGTTGATCATCAGGAATCTGTAGCCGCGCGCCGGCTCGACGTCGGTGACCAGCTCGAGCGCGCTACCCTGGCGGCCGAGCGGCATGCGGTAGATCACGCGCCGCAGCAGGCCGTTGCCGGCGGCGTCGCCGGGGTGCAGTACGTCGACGCGCAGCACCATCGGCGCGTAGTCGGTCCAGCGCTCGTAGTCCTGCATGACGGCCCACAGACGCGCGGCGCTGTGCGGCAGCTCGATCGTGTAGCGGTGCTCGCGCATGGCGCAGCCTCAGTGCCAGGGCGACCAGCTCGCCGTGCGCAGCAGCCGGCTGTGCCACTGGTCGCGCAGCTCGAGCGCGTCGACCATCCAGGTCCCCGCCTTGCGGTAGTGCGCCGGCAGGTCGCGGGTGAGCAGCTGCACCATGCCCTCGGGCCGCACCACCTTCTGCCAGAGCACGACCTCGCGCCGGCGGTGGCTGCCGAACGCGGTGCGGAAGCCCGCATCGACCGTCAACATGCGCGGCCCCTGCTCGCCCGCCTGCTGCATCTCCTGCGCGTAGTGCGAGCCGGAGCGCTCGAGATAGTCCTCGAAGCGATCCTCGAAGGGCCACACCGTGTCTTCCATGAAGAGCGACAGGGGGTGCTCGCCGGGCTCGGCCGGCACGGCGTCGAGGTCGACGTCCTGCAACGGCGACCACGGCAGCGGCACCAGGATCTTCGCCTGCACGTCGTGGCGCAGGCGGTCGGCGTCGCGCGCCCAAGCGGTCAGGTCGCCGCCGAGGACGCGCTGCGACAGCCGCTCCCAGGCGGCTCCATCGCGTACCGCAGTGATGGTGACGACGCGGTAGGACGGCCCGGTGCCGTGCGCCTGGTGCAGAAAATAGAGCAGGCGCGCGTCGCGACCGGCGGCCAGCGCCGGCATCCAGCCATCGCGCACGGCGGCTTCGAACTCGAGCTCTCGCGCGCCGGCGACCTCGTGCACCTCGTGCAGAAACAGCATCGACCCTCAGGGCTGAAGACGCGGCGACTTGGGGATCACCTTGCCGCTGCCGACGGCGATCAGCACCCCGCCGATGGCGACGCAGAGCAGGGCCAGCAGCGCGCCGCGCTGCGTCGGCAGCTCGCTCCAGGGCAGCACGCGGGCGCGGTGGTAGAAGCCGACCGCCGCGGCGATGACGACGCCGAGCCCGGCGAGCCCGATGCCGGCGCCGCGACAGAAGCGGCGCAGATCGATCGCCTCGCGCGCGACCTCGGCGTACAGCTCGGCCTTTTCGTAGGCGACGCCGATCTCGCTGGCGAGGATGTCGAGGAACTCGAGATGGTCCGCATCGAGATGGCCGGGGCCGGGGTTGACCACTTCGATGACGCCGATGTTGCCGGCGCGGGTGCGCAGCGGAGCGCAGAGCAGCGCCCGGGTGTGCATCGTGGTGCGGCGGTCGACATCGGCGTAGAAGCGCGTGTCGGCGGCCGTGTCGTTCACCAGCGCGGCTTCATCGTGTTTCAGCACCCAGCCGGCGATGCCGCGATCGGCGGGGAAGTGCACCTCGGCCAGCGACGCCGCGCCGGTGGCTTCGACGTCGCGCTGGCTGGCGACCGGGAAGGTGAACTCCTGCCGCGCCGCGTCGAGCAGCAGCAGCGCGCAGCCCTCGGCCTCGAACAGCTCGCGGATGCGGCGGGTGGCGTAGGTGACCAACTCGTCGAGGTCGGTGAACGTCGCCAGCGAACGGCTGACGTCGGCCAGCATGTGCAGTTGGCTCGACTGGTCGGTCACGATCGCCTCGCTGCGCCCATCGTCGGTTGTTTAGGTCCGCGCCGCGGCTGTGGTCAAACGGCACCGTCCGGGCCGGCGCTGCGCGCCGGAGAGCGAGCGGCCAGCCCGCGCTTCGCTCATGCGAGGCTGGGCCGCCCCCGCGAGCTGATTTTGTTGTTGATTTCTTGTGCTACCGCAGAGCCTGCGCTAGTACGGCCGTCGAAGAGGGGGATCTCCACCATGCGCAGAACCAATTGGATCGTCGCCGCTGCTCTCACCTTTGTCCTGGCAGCCCCGGCATTCGGACAACCGTTCGCCTACACCGCCGATGCCAGCGACGACACTGTGACGGTCATCAATTCCGCCACCAACACCGTCGAAACGACGATCAATGTCGGCGACGAGCCGCGCAACCCAGCCGTCAGCCCCGACGGCTCCCGGGTCTACGTCCCCAACCGTTTCGATGACAACGTGACCGTGATCAACGGCTCGACCAACACGGTGCTGACGACGATCAATGACCCGGACTTCGACGAGCCGTATGGCGCCGCCGTGAGCCCGAGCGGCGCGCTCGTCTACGTCGTCAACAAGGAAGGTGGCGGCAGCTCGACCGGCAGCCTGACGGTGATCAACGGAACGAACAACATGGTCATCGATACGATCGACGACGCGTGCTTCGTCTCGCCCGAATGGGTGGTCTTCAATCCGGCCGGGACGCGCGCCTATGTGGTCAGCCGGCAGGGCGACAGCGTTTGCGTGATCGACACCAGCAGCCACGCCGTCATCGACGAGGTCCCCGTCGGCAGCGCACCGCGCTCGGCCGTGGTCACCTGCGACAACGCCTTCGTCTACGTCGCCAACAACGGTGGCGACGTGTCCAAGATCCGCACGTCTGACAACACGGTGGTGGACACGCTGCCGTTCAGCGGTTCGCCGCGCAACCTGGGCATCACGGCCGATTGCTCCAAGATCTACGTCCCGCTGCAGAACGGTACCGTGGGCGTGATCGTCACCGCTACCGACGTGACCTCGACCATCATGCTGCCCGACGCCTCCAGCACGTACGGCGCCGCCGTGATCGGCGCGCGAGCCTACATCACTGACGAGAGCGATGACGAGGTCGAGGTGATCGACGTGCTGACCGACACGGTCCTGACGGGCACGGGCCTGCCGATCCCGGCGGGCAGCGGCGTGCGCGGCATCGCGGCCGCCCGCGGTGTGGTCCCGGGCGCCGGCGTTCCCACCACGTCGTTCGCCGGTCTGGCGGCCCTTGCCGCCGGTCTGCTCGCTGCAGGCATGCGCAAACGCCGCGCCACGCCGGTGCCGCCGACCGCGTAGTCGGCGAAGAGGGCAACGCCGACGCGCCGAGCACTCCGGTGGCGGTGCGCTGATCTGGGACGCAGGCGGCGCGGCGCTCTCGACTTGTGGCGCAAGGCGCGCGCCGGCTGGCCATCCGGATCCGTCGCCTGTCGATAGGATCAAGCGATGGGGGCCGTGTCCGCACTGTGCCACTCGGCGCGCACGCCTACAAGCGGCGCCATCGCGCACCGCGGTGATTGTGGCGACGCGGTGGGACGGCCCGGTGCCGTGCGCCTGATGCAGAAAACAGCAACAGCATCGACGCTCAGGGCTGAAGACGCGGCGACTTGGGGATCACCTTGCCGCTGCCGACGGCGATCAGCACCCCGCCGATGGCGACGCAGATCAGGGCCAGCAGTGCGCCGCGCTGCGTCGGCAGCTCGCTCCAGGGCAGCACGCGGGCGCGGTGGTAGAAGCCGACCGCCGCGGCGATGACGACGCCGAGCCCGGCGAGCC
>JBOHWA010000340.1:0-4568 GCA_050735855.1 Binatia bacterium | reverse complement strand
CGCGGCGATCGCCGTGCGCATCGAGGACCCGGTCGGCTGCCCGCGCTACGCGGCGCGCATCGTGCGCGGCGTGCGCGTCGGCCCGTCGCCCGCCTGGGTGGCGCAGCGCCTGCACGCCGTCGGGCTGCGCGCCATCAACAACGTCGTCGACGTGACCAACCTGGTGATGATCGAGCGCGGCCAGCCGCTGCACGCCTTCGACTACGATCGCCTGGCGCAGCGCGAGATCGTCGTGCGGCGCGCCGGCGAGACGCGCGCGCTGCGCACCCTCGACGGAGTCGAGCGCACGCTGGCCCCCGACGATCTGCTGATCACCACCGGTGCCGAGCCGATCGCGCTGGCCGGGGTGATGGGCGGTGGCGACAGCGAGGTGACCGACGCCACCACGACCGTGCTGCTCGAATCGGCCGCCTTCGATCCGACCAGCATCCGACGCACCGCGCGGCGCACCGAGCTGCGTTCCGAGGCGTCGTTCCGCTTCGAGCGCGGCGTCGATCCCGACGGCGTGCCGACGGCGCTCGACCGCGCCGCCGCGTTGCTCAAGCAGCTCGCCGGCGGCGAGGTGGCCCCCGGCGTCGTCGAAGCCTACCCGGGCGCCCAGCCGCCGAGCCCGATCCACGTGCGGCCGAAGCGCGTCGAGGAGATCCTCGGCGTCGGCCCGTCGCGCGCCGAGATGGTCGCCGCCCTCAAGGCGATCGGTGCGGCGGTCGGCGCCGCGCCGCACGGCGCGCTGATGGTGGTGCCGCCGAGCTTTCGCCCCGACGTGCAGCGCGAGATCGACGTGATCGAGGAGATCGCCCGGGTCATCGGCTATCACCGCATCGCGCCGAGCATGCCGAGCGTGCCGCTGGAAGGCGGCGTGGTGCCGGCGCGCCTGCAGCGCGAGCGCGAGCTGAAACGGCTGCTCGCCGCCCTCGGCCTGTCGGAAGCGATCACCTTGAGCTTCGCCTCGTCGCGCATGAACGCGCTCTTCCCGGGGCTCGACGCGGCCGGAAAGCCCGTGACCCTGGCCAATCCGCTCAGCCGCGACGAGCCGGAGATGCGCCGCAGTCTGCTGCCCGGACTGCTCGCGACCGTGCGCACCAACCGCAACCAGGGCGCGCGCGGCGTCGCCGCGTTCACCGTCGGCCGCGCCTTCTGGCAGCTCGACGCGCCACGCGAGGCGTGGCGGCTGGCCGGCGTCCTGGCCGGCGATTGGCCGCAGCACGGCCTCGGCTCGCCGCGCGCCGTCGCGTTCGATGATGCGAAGGGTGTGCTCGAGGCGCTGCTCGAGCGTTGGCACCTGCTCGACCGGGTGCGCTGGGAGCGGCTCGAGGACGCGCCCTTCCACCCGGGCCGCTCGGCGCGCCTGCGCTGCGGCGACGACACGGTCGGGGTGCTCGGCGCGCTGCATCCCGACGTCGAGTTCGAGCTCGATCTGAACGGCGCGCTCTGGCTGTTCGAACTTGACACCGAAAAATTGCTTACCTATTGTCCGCCGCAACGCCTTTTCAATGGGTTGCCGCGTTTTCCCGCTGTGACGCGAGATATCGCGGTGGTCGTCAACGAGGACTTTGCGTCGGAGCGAGTCGTGCAATTCGTACGGCAGTGGCGACCCGAGTTGGTGGAGGATATCGCGTTGTTCGACGCGTACACGGGTGCGCCGATCGCCGCCGGGCGCAAGAGCCTGGCGTACGCGATCGCGTATCGCGCCGCCGACCGTACCCTCACCGACGACGAAGTGAATGCGTTGCAGGACGAGCTGATGGCGGCGCTCACCCGCGAGTTGGGTGTCGAGCTCCGCTAGGATCGCAGTGCGGCCCGCGGGCCGCAGGAGGTGCAGCGTGGCGTTGACCAAGGCCGACATCGTGGAACGGATTCACGACCGCGTCGGCTTCTCGAAGAAGGAGGCCAGCGAGGTGGTCGACTCGATCTTCGAGGTGATCAAGCGCCAGCTCGAGCACGGCGACAAGGTGAAGGTGTCGGGCTTCGGCAACTTCGTCGTGCACGAAAAGCGGCCGCGCAAGGGGCGTAACCCGCAGACCGGCGAGACCATCACCATCCGTGGCCGCCGCGTGCTCGGTTTCAAGGCCAGCCCCATGCTCAAAAAGAGCATGAACTCCGAGGAATGAGCCGATGGCGGCGGCGCATCCGGAGCTGCCCGACAAGCTGTATTTCAAGATCGGCGAGGTGGCCAAGATCGTCGGCGTCAAGCCGTATGTGCTGCGCTACTGGGAGACCGAGTTCTCCGTCATCCGCCCGGGCAAGACGCGCTCGCAGCACCGGCTCTACCGCCGCCGCGACGTCGAGGCGTTGCTCGAGATCAAGCGTTTGCTGCACAACGAGCGCTACACGATCGAGGGGGCCAAGCGGCGCTTGAAGACGCCGGCGAAGGCGGCCAGCGCCGCACCGCTCGAGTCGCGCCCTCAGCTCGCACTGCCGCTCGGCGAGCGCACCTACCGCAACGCGTTGGTGCGCCTGCGGCAAGATCTGCAAGACTTGTACGATCTGCTGCGTTGAGCCGTACATTCGTGCCGTCACGCCAGTGGCGGCGGGCGCTCCATTTCCGTACGACCGAGTGCCCGCGTGACGCCAGCCCTGAGTGTTTTCCTGGCACACGGGTTGCTCCCCTGATGCCCCGATGGGTTGCGAAGCACACGAGGCTCAGGGGCGAACCAGACCGGCTGCGGAAGTGGCCTTCATGGTGATGCGCGCGTTGATGATCGGGCGCATCCTCTGGCGTGGGGGTGGGGCGCTGCCGCTCGACGAGTTGGAGTGGTTTGTCGACGCCGCCCCCGCCGAGATCGACGCCGCGTTGACGCTGCTGGTGGCGGAGGACTTCGCCGAGTTGCGCGGCGACGGTTTGCTGCGCCTCAGCGAGCGCGCCGCCGCCGATCTGGCCGCGGACGGGGCTGCAATCGCCGCGCACTGACGGGCGGCCGTCGGCGCGCGGCGCATCCGCGCCCGCGCCTAGCGAGCCGCTTGGACCGCTGTGCGGGCGTTGGCCAACGCGTCCAGCCTGGCACGCGCGGCGGGCGGCGCCAGCGCGGCCAGGCCATACGCAGGCTGCAGATAGATCCGCGGGTGGACGTATCGCGCCAGCGCCCGCTCGAGCTGGCGTGCGATGGCCGCCGCCTCGGCGACCGGCGCGCCGGCCAGGCCGAGCGCGAGGGGCTTGCCGGAGCCGGTCTCGGCGACGATGTCGATCAGCCGCGGGTCGCTGACGCAGTCGATGGCGATGACGTCGCCGGGCAGCGTATTGAGCTGAGCATAGAGGGGCACCGCGTCGGCCCCGTAGGTGGCGATGATCAGCTCGGCGCCGCCGCCGGTGGCATCGGCCAGCGGCTCGAGTAGTTCGCGCAGCAGGCGGATGTCGTGCGGCGCGCCGAGAATCGACGGCTCATCGATCTGGATGACGCGTGCGCCCGCGGCCACCAGCGCCTCCACCTCCTGCGCCAGGATGGCGGCCAGGTCGCGCGCCAGCGCGGCCGCGCCGCGGTAGGCCGTGGTTGCGATCGCCGCCGCGTGCGCCAGCGTGTAGGGACCGGTCATCACCGTCTTGACCGGCGCCCGTGTAGCCGCGGCCGCTCGCTGATACGCCGCGACGCAGAGCGGGTGGTGCCGGCGCAGCTTGCCGCTGACGATCGGCTGCGGCCCGCGCCCGAGGCCACCCGGCAGGGTCCGCACGGCGCCGAAGCGCACGCCGTCGAGGCGCCCCAGCAACGGCGCCACCGGGTCGCTCCAGCCGAGTTGCCCGTCGGTCACGACGTCCATGCCGGCCGCGTCCTGCGCGCGCAGCACGTCCGCGAGGTCGGTCGGGGAGGGCAGGGCGGGGAAGCTGCTGTGGTTGGCGCAGATGATCTGCATGGCGAAGCGCGCGGACGATATCCGCTGCCCGCCGATGCGGCAAGGCGGGGCGCGCGCGTTGGCGGTCGCCTGCGTGCGTGCGACAATGCCGCCGATGCTGGAGGTGGCGGTTCTCGGCGGCGGGCTGATCGGCTGTGCGGTGGCGCGCGAGCTGGCGCGCGCCGGGGTGCGCGTCGGATTGTTCGAGCGCGGTCGCATCGGCGCCGAATCCTCGGCGGCGGCGGCCGGCCTGCTCGGTGTGCAGGGCGACACGGACGACGAGGTGATGCTGCGGCTGGGCTTGGCCAGCCGTGCGCTGTTTCCCGAGCTCCTCGAGGCCCTGCGCGAGGAGAGCGGGCTGGCGGTCGAGTTCTGGCGCGCCGGCACGATGTGCCTGTCGTTCAGCCCGGCGGAGGAGGCGGCCCTCGAGGCGCGGCGTGTCTGGCAGGCCGCCCACGGCGCGCCGAGCGAGGCGCTCAGCGCGCGCCAGATCCGCTCGCTCGAGCCGGCGGTGAGCCGCCGCGCGCGCAGCGGGGTGCTGCTGCCGCTCGACGGGCGCCTCGACAACGTCGCTTTGACGCACGCCTACGGGCGCGCCGCGGTCGCCGCGGGATGCGAGCTGCGCGAAGGCCAGGAGGTGAAGTCGGTGATCGCCGAGCACGGGCGCATCGTCGGCATTGCCACCGCCGCCGGGCGGGTGCCGTGCGACGCGGTGGTCAACGCGATGGGGGCCTGGGCCGGGC
>JBOHWA010000339.1:0-7767 GCA_050735855.1 Binatia bacterium | reverse complement strand
GCCCTCGGACCACTCGAGCTCGCCGCCCGGCGGCTCGGCATCACCCGCCTCTATCCGGAACAGGAAGCGGTCATCGCCAGCGTGCTCGGCGGGCACGACACGATGGTGGTGCTGCCGACCGGCTTCGGCAAGTCCGCCTGCTACCAGATTCCGTCGATGCTTCTGCCCAAGCCGGTGGTGGTGATCTCGCCCCTGCTGGCGCTGTTGCGCGACCAACACGAGAAGCTGCTCAAGCGCAAGGTGCCCTGCGTCCGGCTGGACGGCACGGTGCGCGGCAAGGCGCGGCGCGAAGCGCTGGCGCAGATCGCCGCCGGCGGGCCGCTGCTGGTGATGACCACGCCGGAGACGCTCGGCTCCGCCGAGGGCGCCGCGGCGCTGAAGCAGTCCGGCGTCAGCCTGGCGGCGGTCGACGAGGCGCACTGCATCTCGGAGTGGGGGCACGACTTCCGCCCGGCGTACCTGCAGATCGGCGAGCGCCTGCGCGGCCTCGGCGCGCCGCCGATCATGGCGCTCACCGCCACCGCGACCTCCAACGTGCGCGCCGACATCGTGCGCTTCCTCGGCTTGCGCGACACCGCCGTCATCGCCGGCTCGCCGCACCGCGCCAACCTCGCCTTCGAGGTGTTGCACAGCCGCGGCGATGCGCGCCTGCGCGCGTTGGTGCGCTTTGCGCGCCGCCTGCGCCGCCCCGGCATCATCTACTGCTCGACGACGCGCGAGGTCGACAACGTCTTCACCGCGCTGCAGATGCTGCGCATTCCGGCGCACCGCTACCACGGCAAGATGGCGTCCGGGGACCGCAACCTGCAGCAAGAGATGTACATGAAGACCGGGCGGCGCACCGTGATGGTGGCGACCAGCGCCTTCGGCCTCGGCATCGACAAGCCCGACATCCGCTACATCGTGCACTACCAGTCGCCGGCCTCGCTCGAGCAGTACGTGCAGGAGGCCGGGCGCGCCGGGCGCGACGGGCAGAAGTCGAATTGCATCCTGCTCTACGACGAGGACGACCGCGCCATCCACGAAGCGCTGCTGCAGAAGAGCCGCGTGCGCCCCGACCAGCTCTACAAGCTGGGCCGCGCGCTGGCGGCGTGGGCGGGCGAGGGGCGCACGCCGACGCTCGAAGCGCTGGCGTTGTCGGCCGGGCAGGGGCCGCGCATCACCGCCGCGCTGCTCGCGGTGCTCGAGGAGGCCGGCCTGGTGGCGGTCAACGAGGACCATTCGATCGCGGTGCTCGAGCCGGCGGAATCGGTCGAGGAGCGCTCGCGCAGTCTGGCCGGCCAGTTTGAAACCCTGCGCACGCAGGACGGGCGGCGGATGGACGCGCTGGCCGAGTATGTGATGACGACGGAATGCCGGGCCGTGCTGCTGCGCCGCTACTTCGGCGAAGCGGACGGCACCCCGTGCGGCTTGTGCGACACCTGTCGCGGTCGCCCCGAGCGCCCGTCGAGCTTCTGGGAGCCGATCGCCCAACCGGAGCGCAAGAAGAAGAAGCGCCGGCGTGGCACGCGGCGGCGCAGCAAGAAGAAGGGCGGCGCGCCGGCCGTGGAAGCGCTGACCGCCCCGCTCGAGCAGCCCGGCGACGACGCCGAGGCGCTGTTGCCGATCGAACTGCTCGACGACTGAGCCCACCGTGTTGCGCGTCGTTGCAGGGGTCAGCGTCGCCGCGCTGCTGCTCGGTGGCTGCAGCGGCCCGGCCGGGTCGAGCGGGGCGCCGAGCGGACCGCCGCCGGTCGCCGTCGAGGTGGTCGAGATCCCGCGCGAGTCGATCGTCGACGTCGTCGACCTGGTTGGCCAGCTGGAGGCCGAGGAATCGGTCATGATGACCGCCGAGACCTCCGGCGTGATCGAGACCGTCGGGTTCAGCGAGGGCGAGGAGGTCAAAGCCGGCGCGCTGCTGTTCCAGCTGCGCGACGCCGAGGAACGCGCCAAGCTGCGCGAGGCCGAGGCGCGCCTGCGGCTGGCCGAGGATGAGCACCGGCGCATCCACGCCCTGGCGGAGCAGAAGACCGTGTCGCCGTCGGAGCTGGACCGCGCCACCGCCAGTCTCGAGGCGGCGCGGGCGCGGCGCGACCTCGCCGCCGTCGAGCTCGAACGCATGGCGATCCGCGCCCCATTCGACGGCGTCACCGGCTCGCGTCAGGTCTCGCCCGGCGATCGGGTGAACAAGAGCACGCCGCTGGTGCGCATCGACGCGGTGGCGCGGCTGCGGCTGCTGTTCACCGTGCCGGAGATCGCGATGACCGCGATGCGCGTCGGCACGCCCCTGTCGGTCACCTTCGCGCCGTTCCCGGGCGAGCCGTTCAGCGGCGAGGTGTATTTCGTCGCGCCGACGCTCGATCCGGCCAACCGGCGGCTGCTGCTGAAGGCGTTCGTGCCCAACCCCGAGCGGCGCCTGCGCCCCGGGTTGTTCGCCAACATCCAGCTCGAGCTGGCGCGCCACGATGACGCGCTGGTGATTCCCGAGTCGGCGGCGGCCTACGACGCCGACGGGGTCTTCGTCTGGCGCGTCGGCGCCGACCACACCGCCGAGCGCGTGCCGGTGACCCTCGGCATCCGCCGCGGCGGCCGCGTCGAGGTGGCGGGCGGCCTGCGCGCCGGCGACCGCATCGTCTCCGCCGGAACCCACAAGGTCGGCTCGGGCGTGGTCCTGCAGGACGTGGCGCCGGTGCCGCCGCTGCCGCCCACCGCCGCGCGTCCCGCCGGTGGGGTCGGCGGAGCCGGGCAGTGAAGCTCTCGCAGGTCTGCATCGAACGGCCGGTCCTCTCGACCGTCCTCTCGCTGATCATCATGCTGTGCGGCGGCATCGCGCTGCTGCGCCTGCCGAACCGCGAGTTTCCCGACGTCGATCCGCCGATCGTCTCGGTGACCACGGTGCTCCCGGGCGCCGCGCCCGAGGTGATCGAGACGTCGGTGACGCAGCCGCTCGAAGACCAGCTGATCGCCATCGAAGGCGTCCGCCACATCACCTCGCTGAGCCGCGAGCAGGTTTCGCAGATCACCGTCGAGTTCGAGCTCGACCGCAACGTCGACGAAGCGGCCAACGACGTGCGCGATCGCGTCGCGCGCGCCCGCAACAAGCTGCCCGGGGAGGTCGACGAGCCGATCGTCGCCAAGCGCGACGCCGACGCCAGCCCGATCATGTGGCTGGCGCTGTTCGGCGACAAGTACTCGCAGGTCGAAATCTCGACCATCGCCGAGACGCAGATCCAGGACCGCCTGAGCAAGCTGCCCGGTGTCTCGGAGGTCATCATCGCCGGCGAGCGGCGCTTCTCCATGCGGGTGTGGATCGACAACTCGCGCCTCACCGCGCACAACCTGACCATCGCCGATGTCGCCGCGGCGCTGCAGCGCGAGAACGTCGACATCCCCTCGGGCCGCGTCGAGAGCGTCGACCGCGAGTTCACCGTGCGCACGCTCGGCGAGCTGAAGAGCGCGCCCGACTACGGCGCGCTGATCGTCACCGAGGTCGATGGCGTCCCGGTGCGGCTGCGCGAGTTGGCGCACGTCGAGGTCGGCGCCGAGGACGACCGCAAGTTGGTGCGCTTCAACGGCCGGCCGGCCGTCGGGCTGGGTATCGTCAAGCAGTCGAAGGCGAACACCCTCGACGTGGCCCGCGCCGTCAAGGCCGAGGCCGCCGATCTGGCGCGCACGCTGCCCGCCGGGCTGCAGATCGACACCGCGTTCGACACCTCGATCTTCATCGAGCGCTCGCTGAACGACGTCACCGAGTCGATCATCGTGGCGATCGTCCTCGTCGTGATCGTCATCTTCCTCTTCCTGCGCTCGCTGCGCGCCACGCTGGTGCCGGCGGTGGCCATCCCGGTCTCGCTGATCGGGACCTTCGGCGTGCTCTACTTCCTCGACTTCTCGATCAACACGCTGACGCTGATGGGGCTGACCCTGGCGATCGGGCTGGTGGTCGACGACGCCATCGTCGTGCTCGAGAACATCACCCGCTGGGTCGAGCAGGGGGTGGCGCCGCGCGAGGCGGCGCGGCGCGGCATGGACGAGATCTCCTTCGCCGTCGTCGCCGCCACGGTGTCCACCGTCGCCGTGTTCCTGCCGCTCGCGTTCCTGTCCGACAAGACCGGCCTGTTGTTCCGTGAGTTCGGCATCACTGTCGCCACCGCCGTGGCCATCTCGGGGTTCGTCGCGCTGACGCTCTCGCCCATGCTCTGCGCGCGCATCCTGCGCCGCGCCGGCCCCGAGCACGGCGTCAAGGCGGTGTTGGCGCGCGGCGTCGACGCCCTCACCGCGGGCTACGCCCGCTGGCTGCGGCCGGTGCTCGGGCATACCGGCCTGGCGATCGGCGTCGGCGCCCTCTGGGTGCTCGCGGGCGTGTTCCTCTTGCGCGTCATCGAGCGCGAGTTCATCCCCACCGCCGACCGCGCCGGGCTGCGCTCGTTCACCCGCGCGCCGGAGGGCAGCACGCTCGAGTACACCGACCGCTACCAGCGCGCGATCGAGAAGACGGTGCTGGAGTACCCGGAGGTCGCCAAGGCGTTCTCCGTCGTCGCGCTCGGCATCGGCACGCCGGGGCTGGTCAACGAGGGCGCCATCTTCGCCAGCCTCACGCCGTGGGAGGAGCGCTCGCGCACGCAGATGGAGATCGTCGACGAGCTGCGCTCGCGCCTCAGCACGCTCGGCGGCGTGACGGCGTTCCCGGCCAACCTGCCGGCGCTCAGCAACGACGCCGGCCTGGCGCCGGTATCGTTGGTCGTGCAGGGGCCCGACGTCGTGCAGCTGGCCCAATACGCCAACGAGATCGTGCGCCGCGCCCGCGCCATCCCCGGCCTGGTGAATCTCCAGACCGATCTGCTGCTCAACAAGCCGCAGATCGAGGTGCGCATCGACCGCGACCGCGCCGGCGACCTCGGCGTCTCGGTGCGCGAGATCGCCCGCACCCTGCAGATTCTCTTCGGCGGCCTCGACCTGACCACCTTCAAGCTCGGCGGCGAAACCTACGACGTCATCGCCCAGCTCGGCCGCGGCGAGCGCTCCAACCCGCGCGACCTCTACGGCGCCTTCGTGCGCAGCGCCAGCGGGGACCTGGTGCCGCTCGCCTCGGTGGTGACGGTGCGCGAGACGGTGGCGGCGCGCGGCCTGCCGCACTTCGACCGCCTGCGTTCGGCGACGGTGAGCGCCTACCTCGCGCAGGGGCTGCCGCTCGGCAAGGCGCTGGAGCAGATCCGCGCCATCGCCGAGGACGTCCTGCCGACCGGGCAGGGCTACCGGCTCACCTTCGCCGGCGAGTCGGAGGACTACTTCGTCTCCGGCAACGCGCTGGCCTTCGCCTACGTGTTCGCCGTCGTGGTCATCTATCTGGTGCTGGCGGCGCAGTTCGAGAGCTTCCTGCATCCCCTGACCATCCTGGTCGCGGTGGCGCTGTCGTTCACCGGGGCGCTGCTGACGCTGTGGCTCGCCGGCTCGACGCTCAACCTGTTCAGCGAGATCGGGCTGGTGATGCTGGTCGGTCTGGTCACCAAGAACTCCATCCTGATCGTCGAGTTCGCCAACCAGCTGCGCGAACGCGGCATGACGCTGCTCGAGGCGACCTTCGAGGCCTCGCGCACCCGCTTCCGCCCCATCCTGATGACCGCCCTGTCCACCATTGTCGGCATCATCCCCATCGCCCTCGGCGCCGGCGCCGGCGGCGAAGCGCGCGCGCCGCTCGGCATCGCCGTCGCCGGCGGCATGTTCTTCTCCAGCCTGCTGACCTTCTTCATCGTTCCCGCCACCTACGTGGCGATGGAACGCCTGCGCGATCGGCTGACCCGCCGCGCGCCGGCAGCGCACCCGGCGCCCACCGCCTGACGGGGCGCCGTCTCGACGCCCGGGAGCCGGCCGCAGCCCGTCGGCTTGCGGGGCGGGATAGTTATATAGTAGATTTAGAGTATGCTCGACGAGCAGGCAGTTCTGGCGGTCGACGACGAGCCGGCGAATCAGCGCGCGGTGCGGCGGGCGCTGATCGACGACTGCCGGGTGTTGACGGCCGGGTCGGGTGACGAAGCCCTGGCGACGATGGCGAGCGAGCCGGTGGCGCTGGTCATCGCCGATCAGCGCATGCCGGGGATGACCGGCACGACGTTCCTGGCCGCCACCGTCGAACGCTATCCGGCGGTCATCCGCGTCGTGCTGACCGGCTGCACCGATATCGACACGGTGGTCGAGGCGATCAACCGCGGGCACGTCTACCATTTCCTCGCCAAGCCCTGGGATGCGCGCGAGCTGCGCCAGGTCGTCCGCCGTGGCCTCGAGCGCTTCGCCGCGGCGCGCGAGCAGGCGCGCCTGCACGACGAGTTGGCGGTGGCGTGCGGTCGGGCGCAGCGCGCCGCCGAGCAGAAGGGCCGCGTGTTGACGCTGGCGGCGCACGAGCTCGGCACGCCGCTGCACATCCTGCTCAACGCCCTGGCGCTGCTGCGCGAGGGCGGGCTGTCGAACGCCGGCGAGCCGTGGGCGCAGATGGCCGAGCGGGCGGCGGACTGGCTGGTGCGCGGCGTGGCGCAGATGCAGACCGCGGCGCGCATCGAGGCGCGGCGCCTGCCGCTGCAGCCCCGCGCGGTGGCGCTGGGTGACCTGGTGGCGGACGCGGTCGAGGCCGTGCGCAGGGCCGCTGGCGAGCGCTGCCTGACCCTGGCGACCGACCCGGGGCCCGGGCTGACGATCGTCGGCGATCCGCAATGGCTCGGCGAGGCGCTGGCGGCGCTGCTCAGCAACGCCGTGCGCGCCACGCCCGACGGCGGCTGGGTGCGTGCCGGGGTGGAGACCGACGGTGCGTGGGCGGTGCTGCGCGTCGCCGACGGCGGTATCGGCATCGCCCCGGCGCTGCAGGCGGAGCTGTTCGAGCCGTTCTCCAGCGCCGGCGGCGATCTGCTGCTGCACGGGTCGGGGCGCTTCACCTTCGGCGCGCGCGGCCTCGGCCTCGGGCTCGCCATGGTTCGCGGCATCGCGGCGGCGCACGGCGGCACGGTCGAGGTGGAGAGCGCACCAGGGCAGGGCAGCACCTTCCGCGTGCGCCTGCCGCGCGCCGGGACGCCAGACTGCGGCTAGCCGCGCCGCCGGCCGCCGCGTACAATGCGCCGCATGGCCGACCGCGAGACGCCGCGCCCCGCATCGCCGGCGCTGCGCTGCAGCCACTGCGGACGGGCGGTGCGGGCCACGCAGCACACCCGCGCGGACTATGCCGTCGACTACTATAGCCAGCATGGCGGCCGCGGCGAGTGGACGGCGCTCAGTGGCGAGCTCGGCGGCCGCACCGGGTCCTATGTGCGGCTGCGCGACCCGGTCAACGTCATCACCTGTGCGGACTGCTATCGCCGCGACGCCGTGCGCGGCGCGCGCGATCGGCAGTTCTGCCCCGAGCACGACGACGACCAACCAACGGATGGCGCCTGATGGCCCCTGAGAGCCTGGAAGAGTTCCCCTGCCTCTACACGTTCAAGATCTTCGGGCGTGAGTCGGCCACCTTCGCGGAGCGGGTGCGCGTGATCATCGCCGAGACGCTCGGGCCGGTGCCGAGCGAAGCGGTGTCGGCGCGCGCCAGCAGCGGCGGCAAATACCTCAGCCTCACCATCGTCGTGCGGGTGGAGACGCAGGCGCAGCTGGAGCGGGTGTACCAGGATCTGCGCGCCGACCCCGCCGTGCTGCTCTACATCTGACGCACCGCGCGTTGTCGACCTCGGCGAGGTCGGGTATAGCTGGCAACGGTTCACCAGACATGGAACGGGCACTGACTCAGGTGGCGCGCCGCCGCGGCGGCGACCC
>JBOHWA010000338.1:0-1541 GCA_050735855.1 Binatia bacterium | reverse complement strand
GCCTGACGCTGTTCTACCCGTCGGCCAACCGCGACGAGGAGGTCTTCGACCAGCCCTTCCGCTTCCGCGTCGACCGTACCCCCAACCCGCACCTGGCCTTCGGCATCGGCGAGCACTTCTGCCTCGGCGCCAACCTGGCCCGCGTCGAGCTGCGCGTCATCTTCCGCCAACTGATCGCCCGCCTCGCCGAAGCCGAGCTCGCCGGCCCGATCTCGCGCCTGCACTCGAGCTTCGTCGGCGGCATCAAGACCATGCCGATTCGCTACCGGCTGAGACCGGCCGCCTGATCAGGTATAGCCCAGCGCGTCGATGATGTTCATGTTGGCCGCCTTCTGCGCCGGGTAGAGGCCGAAGAAGAGGCCGACGCCGACCGAGACCACGAAGGCGACGATGACGCTGATGCCGGAGACCGGCACGTCGACGTTGTAGAGGAAGCCGACGTAGAGCGGCAGGCCGGCGCCGATCAGCGTGCCGGCGATGCCGCCGGCCAGGCTGAGGATGCTGGCCTCGAGCAGGAACTGCAGCAGGATGTCGCGCCGCCCGGCGCCGAGCGCCAGGCGGATGCCGATGTCCGGCGTGCGCTCGGTGACCGTCACCAACATGATGTTCATGATGCCGATGCCGCCGACCAGCAGCGAGACGGCGGCGATGGCGATCAGGCCCAGGCTGACGGCGTCGGAGATGCGCTGCACCAGGACCAGATACTGATCGAGCGACTCGATCTTGAAGCTGCTCAGGCTGCGATGGCGCGCCTGGATCACCTCGCCGACCTGGGTGCGCACCCCCGGCACCGCCGCCGGGCTGAGCGCCTGGAAGTAGACGACGTCGACGAAGCGGATGTCGGACAGATTGCGGAAGGTCGAGAACGGAATGATCGCCACCAGGCCGGCCGCCTCGCTCTTCTGCACCGCCGCGGCGCTCTCGACCCCTTCGCGGAACACGCCGATGACGCGAAAGCGCAGGCCGAAGATGCGCAGCCACTCCTCGCGCTCGCCGAGGTCGGTGGTGCCGTAGAGCTTGAGCGCCAGCTCCTTCGAGATCGCGGTCACCTTGGCGCCGCCGGTCTCCTCGGCGGCGGAGATGAAGCGCCCCGACATGGTCATCAGGTTGCGCACCGGCATGTACGACGGGGTGACGCCGAGCACGCTGATCGACTGCGGCTGGCCGCGGATCGACAGCAGCTCGTTGCCGTCGAGCACCGGCGCCATGGCGCTGACGTTGGTCACCCGGGTGCGAAAGGCGTCGACGTCCTCGAAGCTCAGCTCCTCCGGGTTCACCCCGCCGCCGATACCGTAGGCGAAGACCAGATTGGACCCGACACCCTCGATCAAACCGATGACGTAGGCGCGGCCGAGCAGGCCGATCGACACCACGCACACCACGCTGGCGGTGCCGATCGCCATGCCGAGCATGGTGAGCAGCGAGCGCCCGCGCTGCCCCGACAGGCCGTCGAGGGCAAAGCGCAGCAGCAGCTTAAGCCACGCCGTCGTCGGTCGTTCCATCGTTGATGTGGATGATGCGCTCGGCGGCGGCGCCGACCT
>JBOHWA010000337.1:0-6144 GCA_050735855.1 Binatia bacterium | reverse complement strand
GGCGCCGGCGGTGCCGCCGGGTCGGCGGCGCGCTGTTCGACCAAGCGCGCCAGGTGCTCCAGGTCGAAGGCTTCCTTGCGGCAGCGGATGTCGAAATAGAAGACCACGTCGACGGCCAGGAGATAGGCGATGCCCGCCGCCTGGATGACCGCCGACACCACCGCCTGGATCCACGGCAGGCTGCCCAGCGCCCAGGTGGCGCCGCCGTCGACGACCGTCGACAGAATCGTCGGCACCAGCATGACGCCCAGGGCGCGCAGCTTGTTCCCGACCATCAGATC
This sequence comes from Binatia bacterium, assembly GCA_050735855.1. Classification (GTDB taxonomy): domain Bacteria; phylum Desulfobacterota; class Binatia; order HRBIN30; family CADEER01; genus JBOHWA01. Next base: position 5,863 of record JBOHWA010000337.1, on the reverse strand, counting down.
GCGGCTGCGGCGCAGGGCCGCCATGCCGAACGTCCCCTCGAGCACCATCACCTGCGAGCTGAGCCAATAGGCGAGCATGAAGTAGATACCCGGAATGATGAAGAACAGGCCGGCACCGAACATGATCAGCAGCGCGAGAAACTGGGTCCCCATCAGCGGCAGGAAGATGCGCCAGGCGCGCCGCAGAGACACGCCCGCCTCGGGCGCGCGCCCCAGATAGGCCTCGCCGAGCGCGAACGTCATCGCCGCGCCCATGAGCGGGAAGCCGACGAACAGGAGAAGCAGGAGGCCGGCGACCATGCCGAGAATCGAGAGCAACGAGTCGGCGCCCGGGGCCGCGGCGCCCGGCGCGGCATAGCTCTCCAGCCCCTGGCCGAACAGGGTGAGCGGCACATAGACTACCGCGGCGATCGACATCAGCGGCCCGAAGTGGTTGCGCAGCAGGCGAAAGCCGGTGTCGAGGATCTCACCAAACGACATCGGCCGTATCTCGTACGCCATTCCCCCTCCCTCTGGCGCTGCGCGCCCTGGTCCGGCTCAGTCTGGCGTCATCCCGCGCGGCGCTCGCGCGACGCGCCGAACACCTGCGCATCGATCGACAGCCGGCCGGGCCCGACCAGGATCAGCAGCAGCGCGATCGTCCAATACAGCCCCGCCAACTCCCAGGAGGCAGGCTGCCCGACGAACGGATCGCCCTTGCCGATGTGGAAGAGCGCCGCGACGGTCATGGTGAACAGGATCCCCAGCGAGGCCAGGGGCGTCAGCAGTCCGACGATCCACGCCAGCCCGCCGCCGAACTCCGACAGCGCCGCCAGCCCCTGCAACACCCCGGGCACCGGGGCCTCGGGCCCCATCCAACCGAACGGGCTCTGAATCTTCCCCCAGCCGTGCATGACGAAAGCGCCGCCGCCGACCAGGCGCAGCAGCAGCAGCGCCAGCGCAGCGCGGCCACCGACGAAGGGAGGGAAGATCGCTCGCAGCATGGGGTCCTCCTGTGTCGCGCCGTCAGTAGCACACCGGCCGCAGTTCGCCACTGGTCGTCTTCAGTAGCGCGGGCCTCCGTGCCCGTCTGGACTTCGTCCGCGGAGTCCAGCAGCGCGTGGAGCGCTGCCTCGCGTTGACTGCGCGCTGGCGCGCGCAGACGGGCACGGAGGCCCGCGCTACCAGACCAGGCGCCACGCCGCTGGGCGTGCGGTACCATGGACCCACGCCGCTGACCGGGTGTATCGTCCGCCGTATGCTGAACAGTGGCGAGCGCTTTCTCACCACCCATGCCGGCAGCCTGCCGCGGCCGCGCGGGCTGGTCGAATTGCTGGTGCATCGCAGCCGCGATGAAGCGGTCGACGCCGGCGCGTTGGAGGAGGCGATCGAGGCGGCGACGCGGCACGCGGTGGCGCAGCAGCTCGCCGCCGGGATCGACGTCGGTAACGACGGCGAGCAGAGCCGCGAGAGCTTCGTCACCTACGTCCGCCATCGGCTGAGCGGCTTCGGCGGCGCCGCGCAGCGGCCGATCATGCGCGACATCACGCACTTCGCCAGCTTCCTCGAGCTCAAGCTGCCCGACTTCGGCCGCACCATGGTCAGCTTGACGACCACACCGCAGGCGGTCGACGACGTGCGCCACGTCGACAGCGCGCCGCTGACGCGCGAGCTCGACGGCTTCGCCCGCGCCGTCGCGGCCCAGCCGCGCCCGTTCCGCGAGAGCTTCGTCAGCGCCGCGTCGCCGGGCATCGTCGCCGCCGCCATGCGCAACGCGCACTACGACAGCGAGGCGCGCTACGTCGACGCCATCGCCGACGCGCTGGCGGTCGAATACCGGCAGATCGTGGGGCGCGGTTTCACCCTGCAGATCGACGCCCCCGACCTGGCGATGGAGCGCCACACCGCCTTCGCCGACCAACCGTTGGGCGATTTCCTCGCCGCCGTCGAGCGCAACATCGCGGCGCTGAACCGCGCCCTCGCCGGGATTCCGCCCGAGCAGGTGCGGCTGCACGTCTGCTGGGGCAACTACGAAGCGCCGCACATCTTCGACGTGCCCCTCGCCGAGCTGCTGCCGCTGCTCTATCGGGCGCGCGTCGGCGGGCTGGTGCTGTCGATGGCCAACCCGCGCCACGCGCACGAGCACCGCGACCTGGCGCGCCAACCGCTGCCCGACGGCATGCTGCTGATCGCCGGGGTCATCGATCCGACCACCAACTTCGTCGAGCACCCGGAGGTGGTCGCCGACCGCCTGGAAGCCGCCGCGCGCGCGGTCGGCGACCCGCACCGCGTCCTCGCCGGCACCGACTGCGGCTTCGACACCGCTGCCGGCCTCGGCAGCGTCGCCGAGGAGGTGGTGTGGGAGAAACTCAAGGCGCTGCGCGCCGGCGCCGATCTCGCCAGCCAACGTTTGCTCGGCAGGTGACCGGAACGATCGCGCGCCGCGCCGCGGGGTCGGGTCGAACTGGGGCGACGGTCGTCGAGTGCAGTGCTCCGTACCGGTGTGCGGTCAGCCCTTCGGCTTCGCGACCACGTCCGGTAGGGTCCACTGTGCCAGCAGGCGGACCTTGCCGCCGGCGCTGCCGGCGGTCTTCAGCGATTGGTCGAAGTGCATCTTGCCGCTGCCGTCGAGGTTGGCGGAGCCGCCGACGAAGCCGCCCCAGAGATCGGCGTTGCCGTCGATGGTGAGGTTGGACCCGGGGGCGTAGATGCCGGCGGTGAGGCGGCCGCTGCCGCCGATCCAGACGTTGCCGCCGCCGACCTGGATGATCATGAAGTTGCGCGCCCCGCCGTTGGTCACGGTGACGCCGCCGTTGCCGCCGATGTCGGTCGCGCCGGTGACGTAGAAGGTCACCGGGCCGCCGCTGGTGTCGATGGTGAGGGCGCCGCTGCCGCCGACACTCAGACTGGTCAGGACGTAAGTCCCGGCGGTGATCGTGCGCTTGTCGTTGTTGGCCACCATCAGGGCGCCGAGCGAGACCGCCCCACCCGGCACCGTCGCCGTTTCAAGGCTGCGACCCGTAGTCGCCGGCGTGCTCGCCCCGGTCACCTTCGGGTTGCCCGACATGATCACCTCCGCGCCCGGACCGGGAACGGCGTCGCCGTTGATCTGCGTGCTGCCGGTCATGGTGATCGAACCGTTGCTGCGCACCCCGCCGGTGGCGAAGCGATTCGAGCCGCCGTAGTTGCCCAGCGTCGAGTCGAAGGAGTCGGTGTTCGCGTTGCCGGTCAGCGACACATACTGCTGGGTGAACAACGCTTCCTGAAAGAGGGCCTGGCTCTCGCGAATCAGCAGCGCGCCGGCGCTGCGCTGCACATTGCCGACGGTCGCCGTCGAGACCAGCTCCCAGGTCTCGGGCGAGGCAGCCATCAGCGATGCAACGACGCTGAAGCTGCCGATGCCCTTGAACGTCTGGTTGTTCAGCGACGCGCCAAAGCTGCTGACGACGGCGGTGCGCTTGGCGCCCGCCGCGTCGGTGTAGGCGTCGGGATGGTTGCTCGGCAGGGCGACCGCGCCCTTGTTCGACACCAGCAGCACTGGCACGGTGGCCGAGACCAGGTCGGGATTCGGCAATTGATAGTTGGCGCTGGCGAACCAGGCGCGGGCGCGCGCCAGGCCGCCCTCGGCGAGCTCCACGGCGGCGACGCGCTGGCGCGCGCGACCGCTGGCGCGCAGCTGGCCGAGGACCAACCCGTGGACCCCGGCTGCCATGATCATCAGCACGACCAGGAAGCCGAGCGCCAGGATCATCGCCGAGCCCCGCTGGTTGCCGTCGCAGCGCCGGAGGAGGCGGTTCATAGCGGCAGGTTGGGCGGCGCGACGCGGCCACCGAGCGTCAGCGTGCGCCGCTTGCCGGTGGACGGGTCGGCGCTGCGTGTCGCGACGCTCATCGAGACCGTCACGACGCGGACGTCGGCCGGCGCCGTGGCATCGTAGGTGAACACCAGGCTGCTGACGTTGGGAATGAAGACGCGGCCGTTGCGCACCAGGTTGCCCTTGGCGAGCTCGAAAGTGATCAGCTCGACCGGCACCACGAGCGCACCGGGCGCGAAATCGTAGGGCAGGTCCGATCCCACCTGCACGCTGGTGCCCTTCAACGATTCGACCGTGCCGAGATACCAGCGGCTGGCGTCGGCGAGGTACACCGAGCCGCCGACCTTCAGGGTGCCACTATTCAGCACGTTGTAGGTCCGCCCGCCCTTGGCCGCCGCGGCGGCGAGGTAGGTATGGGCGCCGCGCGTGCTCGCCCAGAAGCTCAGCCGGCTCGGCTCGGCGGTGACGATCGTCGCTGCCGTGGACGGCGCGCCGCCGACCGGCACACCGAAGCCTGCCATCGCCACCTGGTCGCGCATGACGTCGAACGCGGTGCGCCCGGCGCTCATCGTCTCGGCCACCACCATCTCGGTGGCGTGGCGACGGAGTTGTGCGATGACGCTGGTGTAGGCGACGCCCATGGCGATGCCGAGGATGCCGACGGTCACCAGCACCTCGACCAGCGAGGTGCCGGCGGTGGCGCGCCAGCGCGGCACCGTCATTGGGCGATCTCCGACGCAAAGGTGGTCGTCCGCATGCCGCGATCGTACCAGCGCAGCGTGACCGTGATGGCGCGGGTGGCCGCCAGCGTGCCGGCCGCGACGGTGGTCGTGCGCTCGAAGACAATGCTCGAGCCGGTCGCCGCCGACCACCACTTGTCGGCGGTCGTCCCGACCGCGACCTTGTCGTAGCTGACGCTGCGCAGCTCGGCGATCTTCGCCGATGCCAGGCGCGTCGCCTGGTCGGTGAGCTGCGCGCTCAGATTGCCGCGCATCATCGAAACCACCAGCGAGTTCATGCCGATGATGCCGACGGCCAGCAGCCCGAGGCCGACGATGACTTCGATCAGCCCCATGCCGCGGCGGCCCAGCGGCCGGCGGACAGGCGACACGTGATGGGGCACATGCAGGGTAGCGTCGTTCGCCGACGGGCGGCGCCGGCAGCAGCGGCGAAGGGTGAAGCGGCTCATGCCCTCGCTACCGAGCAAGCGGCGTACCCGTCTGGCGCGACGAATTGCGCACCTGCTGAGGCGACGGACGAGGAAGCCGACACCGCGCGGTTGCGCCGCTCCGACCGATAGCGCCGAAGGATTGGCGTCGGTTTGGAGTGCGGGAGCATGCTCCCGCACTCCAGATCTAGGGCGGCGGCCGGCGGCCGAAGAGGCGGTAGAGCTCGGTCACCGGTCGATCGCGCAGGAAGCTGGCGCGCAGGTGCGGGTCGTAGAGCTGCGCCGCGATGGCCTCGACGGTCTGCGCCGCCTGCGTGAGGTAGGCCTCCGCCTCGCGCTCCTCGCCAGCGCGCACCAGCACGTCGCCGAGCGCGGCGCAGCCGAGCCACAGCGCGCGCACGGTACCGAGGTGCTCGGCGAGCTTGATGGCCCCGCGCAGCAGCTGGCGCGCCTCGGGCAGGCGCTCTTGCGCCGTGGCGATGCGCCCCAGGACGACCTGCGCGTGCGCGGCGTGCTTGCGCGCGTCGGTCTGCTGGGCGAGCTCGAGCGAGCTCGTTGCGAGCGCCCAGGCCGCATCGTGCGCGCCGCGCGCCAGCGCCACTTCGGCGCGCGCGCGCAGCAATGGGATATGCCAGCGCCAGACGCCCCACTCGTCGGTCTCGAGCAATGCCGTCGCGCGCTGCAGCGCGGCGGCGGCGTCATCGAGCTCGCCGCGCCCGAGCTCGGCCAGTCCGAGCTTGACCAGCGCATGGCCGCGCGCCCCGCTCCAGCCGGCGCCGCGCGCCCCGAGCCCATCGACCTCGCGGCAGCGTTCGGCCGCCGCGTCGAGGTCGCCGAGCTCGAGGTGCACGCCGGCGATCGCGCCGCTGCAGCGGGCGCGCCAGCCGTCGTCGCCGCCACCC
>JBOHWA010000336.1:0-4634 GCA_050735855.1 Binatia bacterium | reverse complement strand
CGAGATCGGCGAGATCGGTGCGGACTTCCAGGCCAAGCTGCTGCGCGGGCTGACGGCGACGACGGCGTCGGGGGCATAGCGGCTCGCCACTTCCTGGCGCAGCAGGCGGTTCTCGCGCGCCAGGCGGGTCAGCTCGAGGGCGCGCGCCACCAGGGCGCGCAGCTCGTCGTTGTCGAACGGCTTGGCGACATAGTCGAAGGCGCCCTCGCGCATCGCCGCGACGGCCGACGGCAGGCTGCCGTGTGCCGTGAGCAGGATGACGGGTAGGGTGGGGTGGCTGGTGCGCAGGCGGCGCAGCAGCTCGATGCCGTCCATGTCGGGCATGCGCAGGTCGCTGACCACGACGTCGGCGCCGCGCGCCTCGATCGCCGCCAGCGCGGCCGCCGCGCTCGGGCAGGGCTCACAGTCGTAGCCCTCGCGTCCCAGCGCCATGGCCACCACCGCGGCCATGCGCTCCTCGTCGTCGACGATCACCACCCGCGGTCGCATGCGGCGAATTGTCTCGCAAAAGGCCGCGTCGGCGCAACGTGGCCGTGCGAGGGGCTCGCCCAGAAAAGAAAAGGCAAACCACGGATTGCGCGGATGCGATCCGATCCAAGGGTCCGCTGAAGGGCTTTCTCCGTGGGATCCTTCAATCCGCGAGATCCGTGGTCGGCCCTCTTCCCTATCTTGGGCAAAGCCCGTGCGGGGTAGCCGAAAGCACCGCCGCGCTGCCCAATTGGCCGGCCACTGCTCAACAAGTGGGCAGCGAAACGGCTCGATCCCACCGGCGGCGCTATGCGGTGATCCCGCCGCGTTCCCGCTTACGGCTGGCATCGCTGTTGCTGATTCCCACTGGCAGCCATCCCGCCAGGTTGGTGTGTGGCAGCTCAGAAGAAGGTCGGCGACGCGCAATAGCGGCACGAGGTCAGGGCTCGTTCTGCTCGGCAAACACTCGCGCAAAGGAGCAGGAATGAAAAAGGTCGAGGCAATCGTCAAGCCCTTCAAGCTCGACGAGGTGAAGGAGGCGCTGGGGAGGCAGGGTATCCAGGGCATGACCGTGTCGGAGGTCAAGGGCTTCGGTCGGCAGAAGGGCCACACCGAGCTCTACCGCGGCGCCGAGTATGTCGTGGACTTCCTGCCCAAGATCAAGATCGAGCTGTTGCTCGATGACGCGGACGCTGGCACGGCGTGCCAGATCATCGAGGAGACGTGCAAGACGGGTCGCATAGGCGACGGGAAGATCTTCGTGATGCCTGTCGAAGAGATCATCCGTATCCGCACCGGCGAGCGCGGGTCGGACGCAGTCTGAGACGCAATCCAAACAAAAGCAGGAGTCGTCCTGCGTCGCGCCGGCGAACGCGAAGCGGGCGCAGTTCAACCGAAAGGGGGCAACACAGATGAATCACACGCAGTGCAAGAAGACGCGCCGGTGGCCGGCGAACCTGGGGATCGCCGCGCTGGCGCTCGGCGTCGGCGTCGCGCTCTGGAGCGGCGTCGCATCGGCGCAGGAGGCAGAGGCGGTGCCGGCAACGGCCGAACAGGTGAAGGAACTGCTCGGCACGCCCAAGGTGATCGCGGACACGCTGTGGGTGATGATCACCGGCATGCTGGTGTTCTTCATGAACCTCGGCTTCGCCATGGTGGAGAGCGGCCTGTGCCGGGCCAAGAACGCGGTCAACATCCTGGCCAAGAATTTCGTCGTCTTCGCGGTATCCTCGCTGGCGTTCCTGTTCATCGGCTGGGGCCTGATGTTCGGCGACGGCAACTCGTTCGTCGGCACCAGCGGCCTGTTCTTCGTCGGCGGGCTCGACAACAGCCCGGCGTCGGGCGACGCGTACAGCGGTGTCTATACGTCGATCGCGTGGGCGACCGTGCCGTTGTGGGTGAAGTTCTTCTTCCAGCTGGTGTTCGCGGGCACGGCCGCCACGATCGTCTCGGGCGCGGTCGCCGAGCGCATCAAGTTCCTCTCCTTCGTGCTCTTCTCGTTCGTCATCGTCGGGCTGATCTACCCCGTCACCGGCCACTGGATCTGGGGCGGCGGCTGGCTGGCGAGCATGGGCTTCTGGGACTTCGCCGGCTCGACCGTCGTCCACTCGGTCGGCGGCTGGGCGGCGTTGGCCGGTGTCATCGCCCTCGGCCCCCGCATCGGCAAGTTCTCCAAGGACGGCCGCCCGATGCCGCTGCCGGGCCACAGCATGACGTCGGCGACCATCGGCGTCTTCGTCCTCTGGCTCGGCTGGTTCGGGTTCAACCCGGGCAGCACCATGGCGGGTGACGCGCTGGCCATCGGCCACATCGCGGTCACCACCAACACGGCGGCCGCGGCGGCGACACTCAGTGCGGTGGTCGCATCGATCCTCCTGCTCGGCAAGCCCGACCTGTCCATGATCCTGAACGGCTGCCTGGCCGGTCTGGTGGCGATCACGGCGGGCTGCGCCTGGGTCAGCGTCGGCAGCTCGCTGCTCATCGGTCTGATCGCCGGCGCGATTGTCGTCGTGGCGGTGCTGGCCTTCGACAAGGCGAAGCTCGACGACCCGGTCGGGGCGCTCTCGGTCCACCTGGCGTGCGGCGTGTTCGGCACGCTGGCGGTGGGTCTGTTCGCCGACTCGTCGGCGGCCCCGGTGGCCGGTCCGGCCAACGGCCTGTTCTTCGGCGGCGGCTTCACCCAGCTCTGGGCGCAGACCGTCGGCGTCGTCGCCGTCGGCGGCTACACTTTCGTGGTCTCGATGGTCGCCTGGATGATCATCAAGGCGGTGATGGGCCTCCGCGTCAGCGCCGAAGAGGAAATCGAAGGCCTCGACGTCGGCGAGCACGGCAACTCCGCCTACCCCGATTTTCAGCAGGTGAGCATCAGCGGAACCCACCTGCCGACCGGCAGCGGTACGGCCGGCGGATCGACGGTGTACGCCTCGGCGGCACTGCGCACCGAATCAGCTCAGTAGCACCCACGCCACCGCGCCGTGGGAAAACGGCGCGGTGGCCGTGGTGGAACCAGACAGAAGGCCCGGCGCACGCAGGTGTGCCGGGCCTTCGCGTTTTGCGCTCCCGCATGGCCGCTCATGCTGCGGGCGTGGGCGGCTGCCCACTCGCTAGTCATCGCGCCCGCCACCCGCGGCCCGGTCCGCGTCGCCCGTTGCCCGTGTCGGGCTGGCACGAGGCATGCTGGAGAAGGAGCTATCTGGCGCCCACGGCGCTGGCCGCCGCGGCGCGGGGCGCCGGGCGGAACATCGGGAGGTGGACCATGGCGGCCAGCTATTACGAACGTCTTTCGGCACTCGATCAGTCGTTCCTCGCCTTCGAGACGCCGAACGCCTACATGCACGTCGCGATCACGGCGATCTTCGAGCCCGGCTCGTTGGCGACCGCGGAGGGCGGGGTCGACATGGAGCGCATTCGCCAGCACATCGCGGCGCGCTTGCGCTTCATTCCGCGCTACCGCCAGCGGCTGCAGCGCACGCCGATGTTCGCCGATGCCATCTGGGTCGACGACGACGCCTTCGAGCTCGGCTACCACGTCCGCCACGCCAGCCTGCCGCGCCCCGGCGGCGAGCGGCAGTTGCAGCGGCGCTGCGCCGAGATCCTCGAGCGCCCGCTCGATCGCCGGCGCCCGCTGTGGGAGCTGTGGATCATCGAGGGGCTGAGCGACGGGCGCTTCGCCATGCTGGCCAAGGTGCACCACTGCATGGTCGACGGCATCGCCGGGGTGGACATTCTGGCGGCGCTGCTCGGCACCGAGCCGTGCGAGGATCTCGAGCCGATCGAGCCCTGGCAGCCGCGGCCGCGGCCGAGCGAGCGCGAGCTGCTCACCGACGACCTGACGCGCCGCGCCCGCTCCTCGCTCGGCCTGGCGCGCGGCCTGCGCGACGCCCTGCGGGCACCGCGCGAGACCGGGCGCGAGGTGAGCGAGAGCGCTACCGCCTTCATGCGCCTGCTGGGCAAGCTGAGCAGCGCGCCGAGCACGCCCTTCAACCAGCCGATCGGCCCGCACCGGCGCGTCGATTGGCTGTCGTTCGACATCGCCACGATCAAGGCGATCCGCAACCAGCTCGGCGGGACGCTGAACGACGTCGTCCTCTGTACCGTCGCCGGCGCCGTGGGCAAGTTCCTCGCCCGCCGCCATACCCACCTGACGAGCGAGTTCCGCACCGTGGTGCCGGTCAGCGTGCGCACCGCCGACGAGCGCGGCGTGCCGGGCAACCGCGTCTCGCTGTGGATGACGCCACTGCCGATCGAGGAGCGCGACGCGCGCCGGCGGCTGGCGCGGGTCAGCGAGCTGACCCTGGAGTGCAAGGACAGCAAGGAATCGAGCGGCGGCGAGCTGGTCACCCGCGCGGCGGACTGGACGACCGCCAACGTCATCAACCTGGTGACGCGGCTGATCAACAACACGCGCTGCTTCAATATGATCGTGACCAACGTGCCCGGCCCGCCGGTGCCGTTCTATCTGCTCGGCGCGCGCATGGTCGCCGCCTATCCGCACCTGCCGCTGTTCGAGAACCAGGGGCTCGGGGTGGCGCTGTTCAGCTATGCCGGCCGGCTGTATTGGGGCGTCGGCGCGGACTGGAACCAGATGCCCGATCTGGGCGAGTTCATGACCGCCGTCGCCGACTCGTTCGGCGAGCTGTGCCGCGCCGCCGGGGTCGAGGCCGAGC
>JBOHWA010000335.1:0-15645 GCA_050735855.1 Binatia bacterium | reverse complement strand
CAACAGCGGGATCGCCGGCGCGCCGAGCCAGAGCAGCGGCGGCGCCACCATGGTGAGCAACAGGTGTTGCAGCATGTGGGCCTGCAGCAGGAAGCTCGCCAAGGCGTCGAGCGGTGAGCCGACCGCCAGCCACAGCGCCGCCAGCCCGGCGCCGAATGCAGCCAGGGGCCCGATGCCGAAGCGCTCGGGCATCTGCGTGCGCAGGCGGCGCCAGCCGCGCACGTAGAGCGCGGCTGCCAGCAGCAGGGTCGCGGCCAGCCCTACATCGAGCTGCCAGGCGCGCAGGCAGGCGGCAGCGACCGGATCCACCCGCTGCGCCCTCAGCCGTGACCGCCGACGATGCTGAAGAGCAGCACCGCCAGGACGATCAGGGTGACCATCACGTAGAGCGCATCGCGCTGCATGAGGAAGGCGAAGACCGAGAACACGACGCGCGCCACCGGCGTGGCGAGCAGCAGCAGCAGGCCGAGTTGGATGACGCCGCGGCCGCGCACGTCGAAGAGGATCAGATCGATCACCCCCGTCAGGCCGCGCAGCTCCCCCGGTTCGCCATGGAAGAGGCGGTACTCGGGCGGCTCGCTGCCGTGGCGCCCGAGATAGATGCCGGCGCCAAACAGCACCAGCGCGGTGGCGATGGTCAGCCCGGCGCGCAGCAGGTTGCCGACCGTCTGCTCGATGCGCTGGTCCGACCAGCCCGGACGCGGCGTGCTCACGGCGTCCCCCGCACGCCGCCGTAGATCATCTGCACGCCCATGAACGCGATCGCGATGGCGAAAACGATGCGCAGGGCGCGGCTCTGCACGACGACCAGCAGGCGCGCGCCGAGCAGGGCGCCGAGCAGCACGCCGAGCATGACCGGCATCGCCAGGCCCGGCTCGATGTAGCCGCGGTTCAGATAGACGCCGGCGCTCGCCGCGGCGGTGACGCCGATCATGAAGTTGCTGGTCGTGGTCGACACCTTGAACGGCAGGCGCATCGCCCAGTCGAGCGCCAGCACCTTCAGCGCCCCGGAGCCGATGCCGAGCAGGCCCGCGAGACCGCCGGCGATGAACATCATGGCGAACGCCGGCGGCACGCCGTGGACGTGGTAGGCGACGCGGCCCTGCGCGGTCGGATAGTCGCTGTCGAGGCGCAGGCGCGCGGCGATCGGGTCGGGCGGCTCCTGCGGGTCGGGATCGTGGTGCGGCCGGAAGGACAGCGCCGCCGACAGCAACAGCACGACGCCGAAGACCATCGCGATGGCCGACGTCGACAGCAGCCCCGTCAGCAGCGCACCCGCCACCGCCCCGCAGGTGGTGGCCACCTCGAGGAACATGCCGACGCGCAGGTTGCTGAGTCCTTCCTTCACGTACGAGGACGCCGCCGCCGAGGAGGTCGCGATCACCGAGATCAGCGCCGCGCCGGCCGCATAGCGGATGTCGACACCGAGCAGCAGCGTGAGCATGGGAATCACCACGATCCCGCCGCCGAGGCCGGTGAGCGCCCCGAGCAGACCGGCAGCGATCGACCCGACGAACACCAGGGCCGAGAACTCGAGCACCGTCATCTGCCCCACCGCCACCGCATGCCTCGTCGTTTCCGAAAGGGCCGCGGGTGTCAACCACACGTTCCGCGGTCCAACGCAGCCCCTGGAGGGCGCCGGTCCCTCGGCGCCGGGGGCGGCGGGAGGAGCGCATCCCCTGGTGGCGTGGGCCTCCCACCCGCCTGGCCTACGTAGGGGCCAGATCCTCTGCGCGCTCCGCGCGCATGCGGGCCCGAGGGCCGCGCCACCAGTTGGATCCGCTCCTCCCGCCGCCCCCGGCGCCGAGGGACCGGCGCCCTCCAGACCTCGAGACCAGGATCGAGACGGCGGCGGCGCGCCAGCGCAGCGCCGTTTGTTCGCTCCAGCCCGCCTGATACGCTGCGCGCCGGCGATCGGGAGGTGGGGTGCGTGCGATCGGTCTGATCGCGCTGTTGCTGGTGGCGGCGCGGCTGCAGGCGAGTGAGGACGGTGGCGCGGGCGCGCCGGCGGCGCCCCCGGCGCCGATTCGCATCAGTCTCCCGGCACTCGCCGCGTCGGGCGTGCGCGACTGGCTCGCCCTGCCCTACATGACCGGCCGGTTGGGCGGCGCGCGCGACCTCATGCAGTCGCACGGCGTCAGCCTCGACGGCGTCTATCAGACCGACATCCTCGGCAACGCGACCGGCGGCATCGACCGCAAGGTGCGCTACTACCACGACATCAGCCTCGTGCTCGGCCTCGACCTCGAGAAGATCGCCCGCCTGCCCGGCGCGCGCTTCGTGGCGTCGATGTCGTCGCGCGCCGGCGTCAGCCTCTCCGACGAGGACATCGGCAACGTGTTCAACGTCGCGCAGGTCTGCTGCGAGCCGCAGACGCGCCTAGTCGATCTCGCCTGGGAGCAGACGCTGTGGAACCGGCGCCTCAGCTACCGCATCGGCCATCTCGCCACCGGCGACGACTTCGCCGCCTCGCCGTTCTTCGACCAGTTCGTCACCAGCGGCATCGACGCCAACCCCGGCTCACTGGCGTTCAACGTGCCGTTCACCGAGTATCCCGCCGCCACCGCCGGGGCGATGGTGAAGCTGCGACCGCTGCCGCACTGGTTCGTGCAGGCCGGCGTGTACAACGGCTCGGCGAGCAACGTCGGGCGCAAGGGCGTCAACCTCGGCTTCGACGTCGACCAGGGCATCCTGGTCGTCGCCGAGACCGGCTATCGCCTCGCGCCCCCGATCGGCGGCCAGAAGCTGCCCGGCCACTATCGCGTCGGCGGCTACTACCACACCGGCCGTTTCAGCCGCTTCGACGCGCCGTCCGGTTCGCAACTGCCGAGCGACAACGAGTACGGCAACGGCGGCTACTATTTTCTCCTCGACCAGACCGTCTATCGCCGCACCGGCGCCACGCAGGGCGGCGTCTCGCCGTTCCTCTCGCTGGCCTTCGCCCCGTCCGAGGAGATCAACGAGTTCCCCTTCTTCTTCAACGCCGGCGTCGTCTACGACGGCCCATTCGCCAGCCGCCCAAACGACGCGATCCTGTTCGGCATCCTCTACGGCGCCTTCAGCCGCGACCTGCGCCGCAGCCAGGCCGGCTCCCCCAGCGGCCAACAGGACTTCGAGATGGTCCTCGAATGGTCCTACGTCATCGCCCTCGGCCCCTGGCTGCAGTTCCAACCGGACATCCAGTACGTCGTCAGACCCGGCGGCACCGGCAACATCCCCGACTCCCTCGTCCTCGGGGCCCAGATCACCGTCGAAATGTAAGTGGCCTCGCCCCCCCCGGCAGGGCGCCGCTTGTCGCCGCCACGCTGATCCGACTGGAGGGCGCCGCTACCGAGGCGCCGGGGGCGGAGGGGCGGCCGGCTCCGGCTTTGCCTAAGAAGTCAGAAAACCAACAACGGAGTACGCGGATGAAACGGATTTCACGGAGTAGGGCTCACAAATCCGTTTCATCCGCGTAATCCGTTGTTGGTTTTCTGACTTCTTGGGCAAAGCCCCCGGCTCCCGCACCGCCTCCCGCACCCCGTCCGCCAGGATGCGTCGCGCTGCGCGCGCCGACGGGCCGCCCAGCGGGCGGCCCCTACACCAGCCTCCCGGGAATGATAGGCTGCGTCGCATGCTCGCTGCATCGCATCGATCCCGCGCCCGCCTCGCCCTCTCGATCGCAGCGCTCCTCAGCCTCGCCGGCTGCGCCGTGCGCGCCCCCGACGCGACCGCCATCACCACCCAGCGCGATCTGACCTACGCGCGGCGGCCCGACGGCGATCTGCGCGCCGATGTCTACCTGCCTGCCAGCCCCGGCCCCCATCCCGGCGTCCTGCTCGTCCACCCCGGCAGCTGGCAACGCGGCAGCCGGCGCGATCTCGCCTCGGTCGGCGAGCGTCTCGCCGCGCGCGGCTACGTGGCGGTGAGCATCGACTATCGCCTGGCGCCGGAGAACCGGTTCCCCGCGCAACTGGACGACTGCCGCGACGCGCTGATCTGGATGCGCGACCACGCCGGCGCGCTGCAGATCGACCCGCAGCGCCTCGCCGGCTTCGGCTACTCGGCCGGCGGCCATCTGGTCGCCCTGCTCGCCACCACCGGCGACGAGGACGCGGCGCCGCGCCTGCATGCCGCCGTCGCCGGCGGCGCGCCGACCGACCTGCGGCGCTTCGGCGACAATCGCGTCGTCAGCCGTCTGCTCGGCGGGCCAGCCAGCGCGCTGCCCGACGCTTACGCAGCCGCCTCGCCGATCGCCCACGTCACCCCCGGCGATCCGCCGATGTTTCTCTACCACGGGCGCTACGACTGGTTGGTCAACGTCTCGCAGGCCACCGCGATGCGCGCCGCCCTGCAGACCGCCGGAGTGCCGGTCGAGTACCACGAGACCGCGCGCGGCCACTTCGCCACATTCTTCTTCGACGACGACTCGGTCGAGGCGGCGCTGCGCTTCCTCGATCACTGGCTCGAGCCCACCCGCCCCGGGTGACCCCGCGGGGGGCGCCCCGCGGCTGCGGGCGAGCGGCTCGGCGCAGTTCAACACGGCTCCCCGCGCACCACGCGCTCGCGCATCTCGACCATGAACTGGGCGAGCGAATCCAGCGCCCGATCGGGCCACGGTGCGTCCTGCGCCAGGGCGGACAGCGCCACGATCACCGCGCTGCGCAGCAGCTCGTCGGCCCGCTGATGCTCCAGCGCCTCGCCCAGGACCGGTCCCAACACCTCCAATTCACAGCTGAACAAGCCCGCCGTATCGGTGATCAACCGACTCGCCATCGATCCCTCCTCTTCAGGTTCAGCCAGCGCGGCGCAAGCGCGCCCTCACAAGTGGTGGGTTAAAAGGGGGGCCAACGATGTTGGAAGTGACGCAACCGAAGGCAAGCCTCCGGATAGGGTAAACCCTAGGACCTGTAGGGAAATTCCCAACTAACCAAATGACGACCCCCCATGTTAACCAAAATTCTCCAATGCTCTCGAACACTTCGCGGTTCCAGGGGGAGACATGAGCCGACGCAACATCACCGACAACTGCGGTCGATTCAACTTTGAGGTCGAGGTGCATGGTGCCGTCCTCGAGGACGCCATCGACCACTCCAACGCCGAGGAAGTCCTCAAGTGTGCCGTCATCATGGCCCTGTCAGTATTGGCCCAGGACGGCCCCTGGCCGGGCGCCGCACTCGAGTCCATGTCGACCTTCATGACCGAGATGAAGAGCCGGCTCATCGGCCAGCTGCACTGAATCGCGGCAGCCGTCCCTGAGGGCGCCGCCGATCGGCACCCTGCTCTGCGCTCCAGAATCGCCGCACGCCTGGGGAGGGCGAGGCTCCCGCCGAGCCTCTTCGGGTATCGAGCCACCGCTCGCCCGCGACCACGCCGCGCACCATCCACCTTGCGCCGGCCCGCCCCGATCGTTAGCCTCACCTCGCTAGCGTTGAACCACATGGGGGCGATCTGGGTTCGACGGAGGCTGAGAAGCTGAGGTTGCGTGCAACGGGTACTTGGGGCCCGCCAAAACCCAGGCTGCGACTAACTAAACGCAGACGATACGTACGCTCTGGCTGCTTAACGCAGCCGGTGTCTGACCGGCTCGAGCCCGTAGGGCCGGACCCAGGCATGGCAAATCGGGATAAGCCCTAACCGACGCTCGTAGGTCGGGGTCGAAAACCAACGAGCTGGCCGCCTAGCATCCTGCCGGTGGGAGTCGAAGCGGCGAGATCAAATCACCTGGCTACGCACGTAGACGCTTCAGTGGACCACTTCCGGACGGGGGTTCAATTCCCCCCGCCTCCACTTCCAACGCTTCCAAGGTGAACCGAGAAAGTCCAAGAACCCACTGACAGCAGTGGGTTTTTTCTTGTATAGAGTCCGGCATGTTCCCGTGCCTTCCGACGACAGCTGCTGACCTGCCTGGGTTCTCTGGACCACTTGATTATTGAGAAGCGACCTCTCCGGGTTGGTCTGCTGTCGTGGTCTTCGCCGTCTTGAACTCGATCGGCGTCAAATAGTCCAGGCTCGAGTGCGGGCGGACTTCGTTGAAGTGCCGTCGCCAGGTCTCGATGATCGGCACGGCCTCCTGGCGGTTCCGGAACCACTCCATGCTCAGGCATTCGTCGCGCAGTTTGCCGTTGAAGCTCTCGTCGGTGCCGTTCTGCCACGGCTTGCCCGGGTCGCTCAGCACGCAGTCGATCCCGGCCTCGGTGAGCCACCGCAAGATCGCGCGCGACACGAACTCCGGGCCATTGTCGCTCTTCAGCGCGCGGGGCGCGCCGTGGGTGCTGACGAGCTGGGCGAGCACCTCGATCACGCGGCCCGAGCGGATGCTCCCGGCGACGTCGATCGCCAGCGCCTCCCGCGTGTACTCGTCGATCACCGTGAGGCATTTCAGCTGCTGGCCATTGGCGCACGCATCGAAGACGAAGTCGTACGCCCAGACCTGATTGGCCGCCGTTGTGGACATCGCTTTCGGCCGTGTCGCCGCGAGGCGGCGGCGCGGCCGCTTGCGGGGCACCTGGAGCTTGGCCGCCCGCCACAGCCGATGCGTGCGATCGGTGCCCATCGGGTGGCCGTCGCGGCCGAGGAAGATCCGGATGCGCCGGTAGCCGTATCGTGGATACTGCCGGGCGAGCTCCTGCATTCGCTCCACCGCCGCGCGGTCCTTCGTCGCCTTCAACGATTCGTATCGCAACCCGGATCGTGCCGTCCGTACGAGCGCGCACGCTCGGCGTTGGGAGAGGCCGCGCGTCGCTGCGTACGCAACCTGCTGCCGCCGAGCGGGCGCGCTTACCATTTTTTTGCGGCGATCTCCTTCATCACCTCGATCTCAAGGTCGCGCTCGGCCACCAGCTTCTTCAGCCGGCCATTCTCCTGCTCAAGGACGCGCAGTCGCTTGGTGTCGTCCGCGGTCATTGTGCCGAAGCGCTTGCGCCAGACGTAGAGTGTCTGCTCGCTCACGCCGTGCTTCTTCGCCACCTCCGCCACCGGCGACCGATCGGTCTCCCGGAGGATCTTCACCATCTGCTCGTCGGTGTACCTGCTTTTGCCCATCGTGCTCTCCCCGTGGGTTGCCGGAGAGGCAGATTCTCACGTTTCAACTGGTCCGAAAAACCCCAGGCAGGTCAGGTGAGCCACTTCGCCACCTGGCTGAAGGAGCGCGTGGCGCAGTCGACGCATCGGCGCTTTGACCCTGGCACGTGGGACCGGAAGACGCGCCGGGTGTCGGTAGAGGCGTACGTGGAGAACTTGCGCTCCATCATCTCAACGGCGCAGGCGCGCGGCACAAGGGTCATTCTGCTTGCGCCCCCAGTCAACCTGTTCCAACCGCCGAGTGGCGTGCCGGCGCTACCCAACGCCGCGCAGGTGATGCCGTGGTGCGAGGCCATGCTGTCGCGCATCGGCTCTGGGGACGTCAATGGCGCGCTTGCGGAGATCGATACTCGATTGGCGGCCGACCCCGGGGCATTCTACGCGCGCTGGTTGCGCGGCCTGGCCCTCACTCGGCTTGGCGATCGAGCAGGGAGCGAGAAGGAGATCGAGCGGGCGTTTCAGGAAGATCCGTTCGCCGACCGGGCGCCGCTGGCGTATCGGGAGGCAATCGGCAAGCTAGCGGCGAGTGAAGGTGTACCGTTCGTCGACAGCAACGCACTCCTGCGCGGTCCGGCCGACGCGCCGTTCGATGGAGCATTCGCCGATCACTGCCACCCCAATGCGATCGGTCACGATCGCTTAGCCAAGGCCATTGCGCCAATTGTGCTTAGGGCAGCTACCCTGTTGAGGCCGTGAGCGACGCTCGGCGGCGAGTGAACACCTGCCGCCGTGCGGTGAGCCGGCTATTCCATGGCGGTTGGGCCGCTGGAACGCCCAATGCTCATGGTGGTTGAATGCCAACCATCGGATCGTGGGGGCAACATTGAAGTTGCCCCGCCTTCGTGGACACCAACGCCCTTTCGAGGGAAGAGGAGTTCACGATGCCCAAATCCCACCAGCCGTACACCCGCGAATTGAAGGCGCGGCTCATCGAGATGGTCCGCGCCGGCCGCACGCCGGAGGAATTGGCGGTCGACTTGGTCAACATCTCCCAGCTTCTCGGCCTCTTGACGCTTGTCACCCCACGGGTTACATGCGGTCGTGATCAGGCGATGGACTCACAAGGGGCTGAGGGCATTCTTTGAATCCGGAAGTACACGTGGCATTCGGCCGGAACACGCCAACAGGCTTCGCCTCGTCCTGGCGCGACTTCAGGCGTCGGCCGAACCTCGGGACATGAACTTGCCTGGTCTGCGCCTGCATCCGCTGAAAGGTCGATTGAAGGGCGCCTGGGCGGTCGACGTCAGCGGCAACTGGCGCGTCGTGTTTCGCTTCGAGGGCAACGATGTGGTCGATGTCGGCTACGTCGACTATCACTGAGAGAGGATCATTCCATGCATAATCCCCCGCATCCCGGAGAGATCATTCGCGAGCTGTGCCTTGAGCCGCTCTGCCTTTCGGTGTCCGATGCGGCCAAGGCTCTCGGCGTGAGTCGCAAGACCCTCTCGGAGATTCTCAATGGTCGTGCCGGCATCAGTCCGGAGATGGCGATCCGCCTGGCGATCGCGTTCAACACCACGCCAGAGAGCTGGCTGGCGCAGCAGGCACAGCACGACCTGTGGAAAGCCAACCGGAAGCGCAAGGCACTGGAGAAGAAGGTCAAGAGCCTCGCCGCCTGAGAAGGCAGCACGCGAGGCGTGGGGGCAACATTGGCGGCAACACTACCGAAGCGATCAACATGCAAGCTGTAAAATCAGTCCGTTACGGCGACAATGCGATTCCCCCCGCACCCCACTTTCGCAAAGATCCCGAACCAGGCTCCGACGGCTCGCCGTCGGGGTCTTCTTCGAGCATGGCAAGCGCATCCAGGGTCGACACGACCCGTTAGTACGCTCGCCCGACTTCCGGCCGCACCGAGGCCCTGAGTCAGTGCAGGGAGAAGATCGAGACGTCGTGGTGCATCGGATCGTACTGGTAGAGGCGCAACCTGGGGTTGGGCTCGAAGTTCATCTGCATCCTGATCTTGTGCATGCCGGGAGTCGTCCCGTCGATGCTGACCGGTGGGACGTTGATCGCTCCCCACGGCCCACCGGCGTTGATCCACAGATAGTCGCGCCCGAAGGTGAAATCGCAGCCGGAACCGTCGGTGTTCTGGAACTGGTTCTCCCAGCCGCGCGAGCCGCCGAAGTCGATGCTCACGTAGCCGTGCATGAAGTGGTCGCCGTTGAGCAGCGTGATGTTGAGCGTCGTCCCCCGCTCAACCCACTTGCTCAGGTTCAGCGGGCTGCTGCCGTAGATCGTGTTGTTGGCGTAGAAGAGCGTGACGTCCGCATGCGGATCGGCCTCGACCCCGGTGGGCAGCCGGGTGCGATCGAGGAAGTCATCGAACGCCGGCTGCGCGTCCATCATCAGATCGACGACCTGGGCCGGCGAGGACGCGGCCTGGGCATCGCTCAGCGCCTGCCAGATGCGCTTGGCGGGTGACAGCTCGGCGAGCTGGGCGATGGCGCGCAGCTGATTCGCCCGGCTGGCGCGCGGCGCCGGTCCGAAGGTGTTGACCGTCCACTGCGGCAGCGTCAGTCCACCGATCTGCTTCAAGGCGTTCTCGGTCACCTGGATGCGCGGCGGATGCCGACGCCAACCCCAGTGGTAGATGATGTTCAGGTATCTGCCCTGCGCCATCTTCACCTTCATGACCGTGCGGGTGCCTTCGGACATCGGGAAGAAGACCGCGTCCATCCCGACCTTGATCTCCCCGAAGGCGCCCGGCGTGTTCATCGGCGGCGCGTCGAAGTAGCCAACGAAGGGCGCGAAATCGTCGTTGCCGCGGTGCAGGACGTCGACCGTGTAGGTGATCGTCCACGGCACGTCCTGGACCGCGCTCGCATCGAGCATGGCGGTATCGGACTCGATGTTCTGGTCGAACCAGATCTGGTGGATGTCGACGTTGCCGCCGATCACCTTGCCAGTGCCGTCGCGAATCGGCGTGACGGCCTTGATCCGCTCCGGCGCGGTGTAGTGCAGCAGCGCGAACCCGCCGTAGACGCGTCCGGCGATCGATTCGCCGCGGTAGGTGGTCGGCAGCGGGTTGCCCTCCAGGAGATCGAGCCCGAAGCGGATCGATTCCTGGTCGATCGTTCCGTCCTGCGCGGCGGTCAGCGCGTTCTGCAGGATGCGCCCGAGGTCATCGGTCGGCGACGCCATGTCGATCGCGCTCACCTCCGGAACACCATCGATCAGGTTGTACTGCGCGTAGACCGGCTTGTCGGGGTCGAACGGCACCCCGATCAGCGACGGGTCGGTATTGAGCATCTCCTCGTCGTTGCTGTCGAAGTTGTTGGAGTCGATGGTCTTCAGCATGTTCTGTCCCGGGCGCATCCTGCCCTCCGGGGTTTCCACCAGGGTATACGGCGCGAACACGTCGTTGATCTGATCGCAGGTGACTCCGTCCTGCGAGGAACATTGCGTCGACGGCCCGGGCAGCGGCTGCGGATGGGGCTCGCGCGTCATCGGGCCGGGCGGAGAGGAGCCGCCACCGTCGCAGCCGTGCCCGCACGCGCCGCAGCACGCGACCAGGATCACCAGCCACGCCCGGCGGGTCATTCCACCTTCCCGCGTCTGGTATCGGCTGGCGCGGCGCCTGGAGACTGGGCTGAGCGCAGCGACGCCGGCGCGGACCACGCATGGCCGTTGTCGTGGCGCAGCGTCCCCGGGTCGAGCCAGGAGACATACTTGACGATCTCCGCCGGGTTGGCGGTCGACGGACAGGCCGCCCAGCGATCGACCGCTTCGTTGCCGTAGCGCAGCACGCCGAGGTGCGAGGAGCGCCGCTTGTCCTCCTCCGGATCCGGACTGACGAAACCGAGCTTCCGCCTCAACGTCTCGATGTCCGCCGGCGCGCCGGTCAGCAGCCGCCAGCCGGCGCCGATGTGGTGGCTCCTGGCGTACTGCCGCAGAACCGCCGGCGTGTCGTGCGCGGGATCGAGCGTGATCGAGTACATATGGACGCCACGCCCGAGCTGGTCGCCGAGGAGCGTCTGGACTCTCAGCAGGTTCGCGGTGGTCAGCGGACAGCTCCCCTGACACGTCGTGTAGAAGAAGTTGATCAGGACGGTCTTGCCGCGGATCAGGTCGTCGTAGAATCTCGCCTTCGCGTTGTCCTGGTCGAGCAGCACGACGTTGGGAAAGTAGCTCGCCCGCGGCCCGCCGCTCGTCTTCGCGCACGGCGGTACCGTGGCAGCGGCGAGCGCAGGGAGCACCGGCAGGATGGCGGCTCCGATTGCGATCTGTTCCAAGACGCGCCTTCTCTCCACCGGTCGTTCCTCCCCTGCGTGGACGGTCCGATCGTTGCCGGCCGCCGTCACTCGGGCACGATCTCGAAGGTGGCCATCATGCTGTGGTCCTCGTGCACGACGTTGTGGCAGTGGAGCGGATATTTCCCCAGCCAGTCGCGGAATTGCATGTAGAGCTTGATCTCGTCGTTGGGGCGCAACGTGATGACGTCGCGGCGCGCGTTCGGTGGCACCTTGCGGCCGTTCCTCTCGATGATCTGCGACTCCTCGAGGTGGGCATGGATCGGATGCGACCACTGGAATCCCTCGTTGCGGAAGGTCCAGATCTCGGCGCTGTCCCTGACGATCTCCGCGTCGACGCGGTTGGCGTCGAAGGTCTTGCCGTTGATCAGCCAGGTGCCGCCGACGTAGTCGAACTGCCACAGGCGATCGCGCGTCACCCGACTCAGGTCGATCTCCGGCAGCGGGCGCAGCGCGGTCGGGACGCGGCTGGGATCGAAGGTGTCGTTGCTCACCACGTCGAAGCGCACGATCTGATCGCCGGGGGAGAGGATGCGATAGGTGGGCCCCCGACCGTTCAGCTGCTCGAGGCGATTGACCAGAAAGATCTGGTCGCCGAGCCGGGCGTTGGAGAAATCGACGATCACGTCGACGCGCTCCGCCACGCTCAGGAAGATGCTGTTGGCGACGATCGGTGCGGGCAGCAGGTTGCCGTCGGTCGAGAGCTGAATGAACGGCTGCCCCGAGCTGAGGAAGAACTGGTAGAAGCGCGACGGGCCGGCGTTGAGCAGGCGGAGACGGTATTTGCGCCGGCGCACCGGAAAGAACGGCTGGATCGTTCCGTTCACGCCGAACCGATCCCCCAGCGTGCCGTCGGTGTTGAAGGTGTCGAAGGTCTGGACGCCGTCCCGATCGAAGACCCGGTCGACGAACACCAGCGGCACGTCGAACTCGCCGCTCGGTAGCCGCAGGGCTTCGGCGTTGGTGTCGGTTTCGTCGCCCGAGTCGAGGCCGTCGAACGCCAGGAAGAAGGCCGCCAGCCCGCGCACAACGTTGGCGGCGGTGAAATCCTGGCGGTGATCGTGGTACCAGAGGGTGTTCATGATCTCGCGCGGATCGCCGCCCGCCGGGTGCATCGCGTAGTGGTGGTCGTGGTACGTGCCCGGACCGTGGAAGTCCGGCGGACCGCCGTCGCTCTCACTCGCCGAATGCATGTTGTGCAAGTGGGTCGTGATCGACGGGAGTCCGAATCCGACGGCGTCCACCGGCAGGTCGTTGTAGATCCGCACCAGGATCGGCTCGCCCCAGCGGGCCGGAATGGTGGGCCCCGGGTAGACGCCGTTGTATCCGAAGATATCGCTCGGGTCGTAGTTGCGCGCGAATGGGTGCGGCGTCTGGGCGACGTGAATCTCGTAGAGCTTCACCGGCGCGAATTCGTCGTAGCGCTGATGCGCCGAAGGATCGGGCGGCGGATCGAGACTCTCCACCGGCTGCAGAGTCTCCGGAATTGGCAGCGACACCGAGAAGGGCACCACCGACGGGCTCGCCGGGACCGGCAGGTTGGGGTCGTTCTGCGGCGCGCAGAGCTGCGCGCCCGCGGCCCGCGGCGCCAGGGCGGCGCCGCCCGCCATCAAGCCCGTCCGCAAGAGGTCCCTTCGGGTCGGCATCGCTTCTCCTTGCTCGCCGTCGCTATTCGCCAGGGATGTCGGCGGGGTCGGGGGCGTCCGAGCGGCCCACGCCTGAGCCTGCCGCGCCGCGCCCGGTCGATGCCGCCGGCGGCAGCGGCACGTAAGTCTTGCGGGGTACCGCGATGCCCTCCTCGGTGTAGGGCACGTCGGCGGGCAGTCCGCGGATGCCCGCGCCGGTATACCGACCTGCGTGCGGAGTCGGCCGAGCGGGCTGTCCGGACGCCATCGGCGCTGCGATCGCCGAGACGCCGGCGGCCGCGATCGCAGCAACCGTCCGTCGAGCCCAACGCTTCACAACGGCCCCTGCGGTAGCCGACTGTCTTTGCGGCTGGTGCGCGCCGTCGAATGCCCGCAATAAGAGGAACCGCAGCTCAGCAGGGCGGCGTCATTTACCGGGGCAGCGGACGCAGCCAGGCGGGCATACCATCGACACCGCTTGGCCCTTCCAGGATGCACTTCCCGGTACCTCCTCGCTGCATCAACCAAAGCCGTGCCGGAGAAAGAATATTTACCGAGGCGTATGGAGTATCCATCGCCACGCCCCGCTGGCGCAAGGTCGTCGTTCGGACGTTGTCGTCGTTCGGACGTGTCGTCGTGAGCTGGCTCGGCGCGCAGCTGGTGACGAGTCCCGCTCACGAAGTTGAGCGCCTCGCACCGTAGCTCTCGTGAAGGCCCGTCTGGAAAACCAGCGCCATGCGAGGTGATTGTGTGGATTGTCGAGGGGTTACAGCGGTCCGACCCAAGCAGGCTATGCCTGAACCAAGAAAGTCCAAGAACCCCGCCTCTTTGATTTCCCAGGCGGGCCGCCTTCTTCGGGCGGCGGGTTAGGGCCCAAACGAACTCGGGACGGGCAGCCGATCACCGCCGCGTGCCGAGGAGGGTGGGCAGCAGGGCCTTGGCCACCTCGGCCGGTCGCTCCTCGTGGGAGAAGAGGCCGGCGCCCTCGATCACCGCCAACCGGGCGTCGGGGAAGGTCGCGACCATCTGCCTGGCCCATGGCAACGGGAAGAATGGGTCGCGGTCTCCCCACACGAGCTGGACCGGGACGGTGATCCGCCGGTGCAGCTCGCCGAGCTCGTGCATGAGGCGGTAGTCGAAGCTGCGCAACACCTGCGCCAAGGCGTCGCGGCGCTCCTTCGAGGTGTGCCACGGCCGGAGGAAGAACTCGTCGAACTCGCGGTCCAGCAGGGACGAATCCGCGAACGCATCGCCCAGCACCAACCGGCTGCGGCGCAGGCGCGGCCGACCGACCACCCAGCCGAGCGCCGCGCCGATCCCCGGGAGCTTGCGGATGGCGAGGAACGAACGGAATCGCCAGCTGATGTGACCCGACTGCTCGGTGTTGATCAGACCCATCGCCCGCAGGCGCGCGTCGCCGGCGAAGGCGTGGCGCGCGATCATCCCTCCGCTGTCGTGTCCCACCACCGCCACCCGATTGAGCCCGAGCCGGTCGACTACCCGGCGCACGCTCTGGATGTGCTGAGCGACGGTCAGCGTCGTGGCGGCACCGAACCGGCTCGAGCCGGCACCGGGCAGATCGATCAGATGGCAGGAGACGTGATCGACCAGATAGGGCAGCAGGGTGCGGAACGTCGCGCTGCTCACCGGCCAGCCATGCACGAACAGCACATCGGGGCCGGTCCCGATCGTCCGATACGCAACTTCGCCGGCGCCGACGTCAAGAAACCGCTCGGGGGCGGCGCGGAACAAGTCGGCAGCTTCGGCGGCAGTGATGGCCGACATCGAGATCCTCCTTGGTGTGTTCCCGGATTTGACAGCGGGTCTGGCTCCCGTTGTGGAGCAACCCGTGTGCCCGATCCCTTGGGACGCCGTCCACTCGCGCGCCCGGCGATGCGCGGCGCGCCGGCCTGCGTCATGATGCACGGCAGCAACACGACGTTGCGTCCGCACATCACCAACGGGCGACGATAGAGCCGCACCCGCATTCGCAGTGGCATTGCATGCAAGCTACCGCCTCGCGACCAGGGCCGAGGGTTCACCGCCCACCATCCTCAGCGACAACACCGGGCTCTCTTCCCCGGACACGGTTGGGGCTCAGTACGGTGCCCACATGCGCTCAGCCCTGTTGGCCTGTGAGTGTTGCGTGCTCACCTGTCGGTGCGCTCGGGCCCGGCGGCGGCGCTACGAGCGCAGCTGACCGGGACGCCGTAGGTGGGCGGCAGCGAGGCCGGCCAACAGCATGCCGAGCGCCGCCAGGCCGAGCGGTGAGACGGCCGGCGCGGCGGTGGCGGGGGCGACGTCGCGCAGCGGCGTCACCGTCAGCAGCCCGTCGACCAGCTGACTTTCGTCGCCCTCGGACAGCAGCGATCCGTCGGGTGGAGCGAGCAGCGTGTAGAAGTACGCGAAGTCCTGACGGAAGAAGTTCGATCCGTTGGTCAGCGCGCCATTGGCGCGCGTGAACTGCGTCGGCGCGCTGCCGTTCCAGGACATCGTCTGGATCGGTTGTGAGCCTTCGGTGTAGGTGGCGCCGACGTTGCCGGCAATCTGCGAGGTCGTCACGTCGAAGCGCTGGAAGGTGAAAACGCCAGGGGCCGCCGTCTCGGCGAAGGTTCCGGTGGTGACGAAGGTACCCGCCTCGGTGCCGAAGGACCAACTCCAGAGGACATCCGCCGCCGCCGGGCCGGCGGCCAGCAGCACCAGCC